>JAUWMS010000114.1 GCA_030613045.1 Candidatus Latescibacterota bacterium
TTCAGGGGGAACCCTGTGTGCGTATCGGGCTGCGGATCAAAGAGCAGTTGACGCCCAACACCGCAAAGATTTCTTCGGAAGCGCAGAATATCCGTTCCGTGTTGGTATTCGGGTACACCAACGGTTGGGCGGGCTATATTCCTTCCCGGGACATTTCAGCGGCCGGTGGATACGAGGCGGAGACCTATCAGTTGTACAACTGGGCGGGTCCCTATAAGCCCGAGATCGAAGATCTGATTGTGAAGACGGTGCTGGAACTGGATGGGTAAATGTTCACCGCAAAGACGCGAAGGACGCAAAGGACTTCAATGAGCAAGGAAGAATGCCCCTTCATCCATCCTTGGAGGAAGGGTTGGGGGCATTGTTCATGGTCTTTCTTTGCGCGCTTTGCGTCTTTGGGGTGCAAAAAGAAAGGAAGGGGGAAGAAATGGAACTTCAGGAAGCGATCATGGGAAGGCGCAGCATACGGAAATACACCGACCAGAAGGTCTCCGATGCGCAGATCGAGGCGATGCTCAAGGCGGGCTATTGGGCGCCGCGGGTCAATGAGCGATGGCGGTTTATCGTGGTCCGGGATGCGGAGACCCGGAAGATATTGAGCCGGCGGGATAGTCCGAAGGGGAAGGTAGCCACTCAACCCCACGTAGCCAATGCGCCGGTGGACATCGTGGTATGTATTGACTTCCGGGGGGCCAGCGAGCGGGACCGGGCGCTTTACGCGATGCAGGAGGCGTCGGGCGCGATTGAGAATATGCTGCTCACGGCGCACGAACAGGGACTGGGCGCGTGTTGGAATTGCAGCTTTGACGA
The DNA here is from genome assembly GCA_030613045.1 of Candidatus Latescibacterota bacterium. GTDB lineage: Bacteria > Latescibacterota > 4484-107 > 4484-107 > 4484-107 > 4484-107. The sequence continues at coordinate 811 of JAUWMS010000114.1, forward strand.
TGAGAAGGTGAAGGAGGTGCTGGGCTTGCCGGAGGAGGTGACTCCCATCGCCATCATTTCTCTGGGATATCCGGCTGAGGCGGGGAAAGGCATACGGAGGAAGACGTTGGAGCAAATCATTCACTGGGAGCGGTTTAAGGATTGACTGAGCCACTTGCAAAACGTTCCTCAGATGAGATTGCCTCGGCGCTTCGTGCCTCGCAGTGAGAATAATAGAGTCGTATTCTCATTGCGAGCTTCAGTTGCGTCCTCTCGTTTTTCGGGTTTTTGCAAGTGGCTTCCCCGAATGCTCGTCTAAGACACCAAGACTCGGCTTCTCTTCGCGCCTTGGTGTCCTCGTGGCAAAAAGGATGTAACCGGATTGGAGGGAGCCACGTTATGAATTATGTTTCATTCGGAACCGCAGACGTCAAAGTTTCTGAGATGTGTCTGGGGACGATGATGTTCGGAGAGCGCTGTGATCAGAAGCGCTCCTCGGAGATTATGCGTGCGGCTTTGGACGGCGGGGTAAATTTTTTCGATACCGCCTCGGCGTACTGTCGGGGACGCACGGAGGAAATCGTGGGGCGGGGGATCAAGGAGTATCGGGACCAAATTTTTTTGGCGAGCAAGGTCGCCGGAGTGGATGCGAAGCGCATTGCCGAAAGCATAGATGAGAGCTTGACCCGGCTGGGCACGGATTACCTCGATCTTTACCAGATCCATTGGCCCCGCAAGGGGATGCGGGTAGGGGAGATGATGGAGGCGCTGGATAAGGTGGTGCAGTCCGGGAAGGCCCGGTTCGTGGGATGCTCGAACTATCCGGCTTGGGTGCTGGAGCGTTCCAATGGATATGCCCGGCTCCACGGCCTTGCCCGGATGGTCTCCCATCAGTTGTCGTATAATCTATTGGAGCGCGGCGTGGAGGTGGAGGTGCTGCCTATGGCGAAGACGGAGAACATCGCGGTGATGGTGTACCGTCCTATCGCGATGGGGATTTTGGCCGGAAAATATATCCCCGGTCAGCCGATTCCCGAGGACTCCCGCGCCCGGACGGATGAGCGTATCGTCAAGTGGCTGGATAGCTACGGCGAGGGTGTGCTGCGTCTGAAGGCATTTGCAGAAGACCGCGGGGTGTCTATGTTCGACGTCTCGGTAGGATGGGTGCGGTCCTCGCCCGCGGTGACCTGTCCCATCATCGGGGTGAGTTCGCTTTCCCAGTTGGAGAAAAGTTTCAAGACCTTCGACTTCACGCTGAGTTCGGACGAACGGGCGGAGGTGAGCTCGTTCTTCGATACGGAGGTGAAGGAGGTCTCCGGCGGGAATTACGGACCGTTGCGCCGCAACCTCGACCTGGTGGCGGAGTAAAAAAAGTTTTCACCGCAGAGATCGCAGAGCACACAGAGAAAGGCAGGTATAGGCAAAGGCAAAAGTAGAGGTAAAGATAGGGGTAGAGACCACTCAGCCCTGCTTTTTTTCCTTTACCTCTACCTTTACCTGTTTTTTTTTGCGTTCTTTGCGTCTTTGCGGTGAGGATGTAGGACTGAGAGGAGGGAGAAACGATGATAGGGAACTATTCCGAAGCGGGAGTTCTGGCGCTGTGGATCGGGAGTTTCGTGCTGATGGGCGGTCTTTTGCTGGTTGTGAGTGTTGCTGAGGCAGGCCCGTCTGAGGTGATGCTCTGGGACGCGGGGGAGAAGGTGAGCGAGAAGCATTATGATTTGCGTCCCTACAAGGTGCGGGATTCGTGGAAGCCGGTGCCTTACGGAACGGCGGAGTAGTCGTTTGAGGGGAGTCCGGTGATCGAGAACGATTTTTTCCACCTCTATTTCCACAGCAGTCCGCACGATTGCATTTTCCTCTATGGGAAGATCGCGGGGGAGCCGAGGATATGGGTGAATGAGCTATATCGGGTGTATATTGATCCGAAGGATTATCGGGAGGCGTTTCCGGGCGATGCGTCCCGGGCGAGGCGCAGGAATTACGGCCACGGTTCGGATACCGTCAGGATCATCGGGAATACTTCGGAAGAGGTCGTAGTGGAGAGCGGCTCCATTCCCCGCGAGCGGGAGGGCCAGACGGTTTTGGTGGTGACCACGTACCGCATCCTCAGGGACAAGCCCTGGGTGGAGGTGCGTCCGGTGCGCATGGCCACGGAGCAGGGCATTCACGGCAAGGTTCGGATGGGGCTGGCGCCCAATGAGGAGGGGAACGATTTCGTGGTGGATTCGCTGAGAGACCTTCCGGGCCGGCTTCACCCGCCGGTGGGTAGGATGCTCTTGTGTTTCTATGAGAGTGGGGAGTTTCCGTGTATGTGGGTCATCACCTGGTCCGCTCCCTTCGAAGAGGCCGATCCCTGGTTTCTGAACGATAGCGGGCCGGATGGGGATACGATGTCGTGGCATGATCAGAGCGGGTGTCCCCGGCGTTCTCCGGGCTGCATCACCTCCAGTTGGGCGGGATTCGGAGAGAAAGGGAGCGCAGTGGTCGGGTTGCTTTCCTACTGGCACAACTGGCACCGGGAGGAGGTGGATCAGCCTATCAGGAAGGGGGAATTTTACACCAGTTCATGGGAGCCGCCGTATCCGGGCAGATGGCGGATGACGGCTCGGGTTGCGGAGAAGAGGTATGATCAGGGGTTTGAGTACGATGGGAAGACGGAATTTCCGGCGCAGTATTTCTCCCGGGATGTCTATGATGGGAATTTTACGTTCACCAGTCCCATCGGCGGGAATCTGGATTATATCGTTATGTATATGTATGACCGGACGGAGGATACGCCTGCTGAGATACTGACTCCCATGGATCAGCATCGGTGGACAATGAAGGGGGGTGAATAGGCGTGAAGTTAAGAGAGTGGTGGCAAAAATGGGGAAGCATCATCCCCCTTCCGGCGGTTATTGTGGGCGCGAGTGTTATTCTTCTCATCCTGTTTGTGCGGCTGACGTGCAGCACCAATCCGGGAGAGACGCGCGTGGAAATTATTCTTTTGGACAGTTCGTACCTGCCTTGGGCGGACTTGAATCGCCGCCGGATTCGGGCGTTCGAAGAGCAGTACCCGGATATTCGGGTGCGGATGGTCACGGAGAGCAGTCCGGAGAAGATTCTGACGATGATCGCGGGGGGGATCACGCCGGATGTGTTTATGTTGGCTACGGAGGATATCCCGGACTACGGCAGGCGCGGGGTGATCTGCGATGTGGATCGGTTTATGCGGGAGGATCCCGAGTTCGACGTAGGGGCGTATTTCAAGGAGATCGTGGATGCGATGAAATATCAGGGGAAGCTGTACGGGCTGCCCGACAATTTGTCGCCGGTGCTGCTTTTCTACAACAAGGACGTGTTCGACCGGTTCGGCGTGGCGTATCCCGACGGGACGTGGCGCTGGAGGGAGTTTCTGGAGGCGTGCAGGAAATTGACCAAGGATACCGACGGGGATGGCCGGACGGATCATTATGCGTTTGTCAGCTCCTGGTGGCGCAATCGGTGGCCGATGTATATTTGGCAGAACGGAGGCCGGGTGTTCACGCCGGAGCGGAATCATTGTCTGATGGATCATCCGGAGGCCATCGAGGCGATCCGGTGGTACCATGAGTTAACCAGCAAGCACCACGTGGCGCCCGCGGTGGGCGCGCAGTTAGAGAACGTGGCTGCGCAGGACGCGAGTGAGTGGTTCAAGGCGGGCCGGGTGGCGATGCTGGCCGAGTCGCGGTACGCCATGGCGCGGCTCAGGGAGACCCCCGGACTTGCGGTGGGACGTGGCGCCGTTGCCTTACCAAAAGCAGCGGGCCACGACGTTCGTGGCCGGTGGCTGGGCGATCTCGGCCACGTCGGCGCATCCCCTGGCCGCATGGAAGTTGATCAAGTTTTTGACCGGGTCCTTTGGAATAAGTTGAGAGGGGAGTATCTCACCGGCTTCCTCGAGGAGGCGAAGCAACTGCTGTCGGCTCACGACAAGCGGCTCTGCATGATGGTCAAGGACGAGGATCGGGGCGAAAGCAAAGGAGGACATCGCCTCGGTTGGCTTTTGGGCGACCTTTACACGGATTGGGAGAAATGGGTTGACGAAGACCTGATAGACGAGTTGTGCGTTTACGACGAAGAGCGGTTGACGTGGTGGGATTTCAAGAGGGACCATTGGTGGGAGGACGCACTTGATTTTGTCGAGGCATACCGCGACAAAATCGGTGCGAAGAAGCGGTTGCTTCTGTGGATTGACCTGTGGACGTGGGAATGGCGGGCGAATCCCGACTATGTAGAAAGATATGGTCATCCCGCGGTTCCCTGGGTTGAATCTCCTGGAAATGATACCAAGCCGCCGAAGGTGATACGGAAGATGCTGGATGGTGTTTTGAAATCGGCGGCGGACGGGTTCACTTTACACGAAGCGCAGAACATAGAATGGTTTTCCCTCTGGAAAAGCGCCAAGGACGTGGTTGTTGGAAAGCGGCCGGTTTGACTCGGGGAAGACCGTTTGCACGGGAAGGCCGCTTGCACAGGGAGAGCGGATGCTGGTGGTGTTCGTGGTGGGGCGGAGGTATTTTATAAAGGGAAGTAAGGGTAAGGGCTGGTGAGTGGTGAGTGGTGATTGGTGAGTAGTGATTGGTGATTGGTGGGCGCGTGCGAAGTGCATTCTTTCCTTTTCCACGTGTCTTTCTCTGCGCTCTCTGCGTCTCCGCGGTGAGTATTTATCCAATAGGGAGGGAAAGCTATGGCTTCACGTACGCGGGTCAGTTTTTTTCTCGATGATATGGCGCCGTACGCCACTGGAGTTCCGGGGCGGGAAGACGAGTGGTGTCCGATTGACGGCGATGCGCTCATAGAGGTGCGGGAGTATATGAAGGCGCGCGGGTTGGCCGGGGCGATGTCGGTGATTCCCGGTATGTGCGGACTGCTTACCCGGCCCAAAGATGCGCACGAGCGTAAGTTCGCTGAGGCGCTGGGCCGGCTCGGCGACTATCCGATGGATCCCCACATGGAGATCATGACGCATGGGGCGCTGTTCGATTTTTCCAAAATGGTCCTGACGGAAGACGGTTCGACGGAGATGGACTGGTTAGACGATCATACGATTTCGGTGGCGGCGTGTCGGGACTATTTTCTCGGCACGATCAAGGTGGGTCGCGAGTTGGGGGTCCACTATACGGGCTTTTCGACGCCGGGGACGCACCCGGACATGAACCCGAACGTCTGGACCGCGTTTCTGGAGTTGGCCGAGGCGGGGGAGTTCCCAAACGAGGTGGTCCCGGTATTTGCGACGGTGGAGGAGGGGACGATTCCGATGGCGCCGCGGTCCAAGGCGGTGCGCGGACGTTTCGGCGTGTACGACGTGGCTTCCGGGGTCTGGGATTACATCGCCTCCTGGCGCAATTCGCCGGATTGGGTGAACGTGGATCACTATCTCGATGCGGAGGGGAATGGGTTCCTCGCGGATCTGATCAAAGCCGAATCGCCGATGGCGCTTTTTCACATGCACTGGCAGGGGCTGAACCCTCAGACCGGGCTGGGCTGGAAGGCGTTTCAGGAGATGATTGACCGGCTGATGTCTCAGTTCGGGGACCGGATCCTCTGGCAGCGGCCGAGTGAGATTGCGGCGGCGTTTCATCGAGCGCGGTGATTGGGTGATTGGAGAGGATGGATGGGGCGTATCGGAAGCTTCAAGAATTCAAGAGAGTTTGCGCTTTTTTTAAAAAATACTTGACATTCTTCGGAGAATGTATTATTATCAAAATCAGTTCTTGATACTAAGAAATTTTTTATCTCCATAAAACACCTTCAAAATGGACGATTTTGAGCTATGTATCCTGTAATTTGCTATAAAACAAGTGGTTGTCGCCTTACCCCCCCCCCGAAAATGGGGTGATTCGGAGTATAAGCGCGAGCAAGGTTATTTTTAACCAGGATAGCCCAGTGGTGATCTATGTCTGGAAAGGTAGATCATTGCTGGGCTTTTTTTGTTCAGAAAGTTGAGAATCTTCCGCAGATTTTAATTCTGCGGGAGCTTAGAAGCTGATGTCCCAAGAGGAGGTGATGCTTTATAGGATGGGTTGTTTGTAGCTGGGCGGTTTGGAGGAGAGAAGCTTTGCCGGTGTCCATTTTTAAGAAGGAGGGTATTTCCCATGAAAGCGATGCTTTGTAGTGTATTGTTGTTGCTCGTGTTCGTAGTAAGTGCCGCAGAAGCCGCGGACGATTGGACTCAGAAGTTCCCTGCATCTCACCCGTCTGCGCGAGGCAACGCAAAAATGGCGTACATCGGCGGTGATCAGTTGCTACTATTTGGCGGGTGGGTTTACCCTAATATCTTCGATGACACTTGGATCTATGATCTGGGAGATAACGTTTGGACACAGAAAAGCCCTGCATATCACCCGTCGGCGCGACACCAGCATGCTATAGCATACATCGGCGGGGATCAGGTGCTGCTATTTGGCGGGTGGGTTGGTGCTCCTAATTATGACGATGAGACTTGGGTCTATGATCTGAGCGCTGAAGGCTGGACTCAGAAAAACCCTTTATCGAACCCGTCGACGCGAAGCTCGCATGCTATGGCTTACATCGGCGGGGATCAGGTGCTATTATTTGGCGGGCACGATG
>JAUWMS010000256.1 GCA_030613045.1 Candidatus Latescibacterota bacterium
TTACGATTGGGCGCACGGGAACGATTTGATCCGTGCGGCGGTGCTGACGAGTTCACGCGTCCATTGGACAAATACAACTGATTCCGTCCTTTCAGTGGACGGTCACCTGAACCGTCGGGCGCACAAAACAACGGGAGGCAAAATATGAGCATAAGAGTAGGCGTATGCGGCGTTGGAGCCTTTGCGAGACATTTCATTCCTTTGTTCAAGCGCCATCCCGATGTGGAAAACGTCGTGCTGTGTGATCTAAACGCGGACAAACTTGCTGAGAACTGTGAAAAGTTCGATATTCGAGACCGGTGTCATTCGCTGGATGATCTCTGCGAACTAAATGTGGATGCTATCGCGATTATTACCCAGCACCATCTCCATGGCCCCCAGGCTGTGCAGGCATTGAGGGCGGGCAAGCACGTGTATTCGGCGGTTCCCTCGGCGATATCACTAAAGGAGATCGCAGAGCTTGTAAGGGCGGTGGAGGAGACCGGAAAAACCTATATGATCGGAGAGACGAGCACCTACTATCCGTGCGCGATCTATTGTCGGGAACGATTCAGGAAAGGGGATTTCGGTTCTATTGTCTATGCGGAGGGAGAGTACTATCACGATTATGTGCATGGGATGGTTGACGTGATGAAGTGGCGGCATGGAAAGGACTGGGAGAAGTACTTTGGCATACCCCCGATGTTCTACCCGACCCATTCGACCAGCATGATTGTGTCGGTGACAGGAGCGCATGTGACGCACGTGTCCGGCATGGGGTTTGTGGATCGTCATCCGGACAATCTGTACGCGAGGAAAGACAATGTATGGAAGAATCCGTTCAGCAATGAGACCATGCTGTGCCGCATGTCCGACGGCAGCATGGCCCGCATCAGCGAATTCCGGCGTATCGGTCATCCCGGAACCGTTGGCATGAGTTTGTATGGCACGGAGGCCGGTTACGAAGAGCAGGTGGGGTGTCGGATGTGGGTGACTAAGGACAGGGACACGTGTATCAATTTGACCGATAGACTGAAGTGCGGGGATATTCAAGTCAATGAGAGCGATGGGATGATGTCCAAAGTGACCGGCGCCGATGGTACTCACCGGGGCGTATCTGAGATACACCCGGTGCATCTCCTTCCAAAGGAATTCGCCGGACTGCCAAACGGTCACAACGGGTCGCACCAATTTTTGGTCCACGATTTCGTAACCGCTTGCGTTACGGGAAAGAACCCGCTCAACAACGTGTGGCAAGCGGCCCGATATCTCGTGCCCGGTCTCGTCGCGCACGAGTCGGCTCTGAAGGGCGGAGCGTTGATGGAGGTCACGGATTTTGGGGACCCTCCCTGCTGAAAAAGAAACATCGAACAGGGCGCTCCGGTGGACGACTAACTCGATCGTATAGGAATTTCCATTTTTTGTCTAGTCAGACTCGCATCATCATCCCGACCGTGTATGCAGTTGTGGACAGACATTAATAATTCATAATTAACAATTAACAATTGATTATTAGCTCCAAATTGTGAATTGTGAATTGTGAATGACTAATTGTGAACGAACCCCTTGTCTTCCAATTTGATCTTCTTTGTATTATCGGAGACTTACAAAAGTCCGCCCGAAGGGCGCTAAGTTCTTGCCGCTGAGCTTCACTTTCGGGAAGGCCATAGGGTACGCATGAAACACGAAATGAGACACCGCCCGTTCGCCCGTTCGGAGGTTTACCGGCATCCGGAATTGCCGGGGACCGCGTTCGACGCCGTGAGATCCCGGATCAAAAGCGACATCCCTCTGGAAATCGCTTCGGTCTGCAAGAACGAGTCCAACTGCACCGTCTTCCTGAATGATGGCTCCTGGTTCACCACCTGGTCGCAGGGAAGCTGGGAGCATGCGCCCGATGAACGGATCGTGTTTGCGATCAGCAGGGATATGGGGATGACGTGGACGGAACCGGCCCCCATTGTCGGATCCTCTGATACGGAGCGTATTGCCTACGGAGTGCCGTTCGTCGTGCCCGAGAGCGAACGGATTTATGTTTTCTTCTTCGCGGGAACCCGTGCCGACCGGTCCCTGCCGGAATACGATGCCGGGAAATTGGGGTACGTTTTCTCGGATGATCAAGGTCGAAACTGGTCGCAACGCCGCGAGATCGTGCTGCCCGACAGGGATATGAATGTTTGTTGCGATCGGTTGCACGGCTGGCTGAATCATCCGCCACGGATCATGCCGACGGGCGAAGTAATTCTGCCGTTCTCGTCGGGGAAAAGAGGCGGGCTGAACCGGAGGGCCTGGAGGATCGCCCCGGCGGAAGTCGGCCTGGTATGGTGCGAAAATATACTCACCGAGCAGGATCCGGAGAGACTGCGATTCACCTTGCTGCCCGAAGGCGCGCGCGGAATCCGCGTGGACATTTTTCAACACCGTGAGAACCCATCCCAGAGACGCCTGCTTCAGTGCTTTGGCGGAGTTCCGGAAGACAGCGGGTTCAATTTTCAGGAGATGACGGTTGTGGCGCTCAGTGACGGACGTTGGCTCGGCGTGGGACGCACGTTTCTCGGCGCGCCCGGTTATACGGTCAGCCGGGATCGGGGCCGAACGTGGACGCCGGTTGAGCCGCTGTGCTACGCGCCCGGCCGGGAACCGATCCAGCATCCGATGACCATGTGTCCCATCACAAAAACTTCGGACGGACGTTTCGTGCTCCTGTTTACCAACAACGATGGATCGCAGCGAGGAGCGAAACACGTCTGGGATGGCGACGGGAAGACGCGGAATCCACAATGGATCGTCGTCGGTCGCGAGATTCCCGGAGAGCGGGAAAACGCCGGGCTGAGTTTCGGCGAGCCGATGATCCTCGCGGAGGTGGACGACAGCGGAGAAACCAATCTGAAGACCGGCGTCAGCATGCCGCAGTTCTTCGAGTCCGGCGGCCGTTTCTTCGTGTGTTACAACGTGAACAAGGAGCACATCCTGCTGGATGAAATCCCCGGGGCGGCTTTGGACCAGCTCACGCCGGACTTATGAGCACGACAGGGCCGAGCCGGACGTTCCGGGTTGCATTCGAAAACATCAAGCCCGCCGATATGGTGGACGTGGGGATGTTTCAGAAGTATAAAAATCAGGTGGCTGAGAACGCGGCGTTTGTTCGTGAAATACTCGAGACGTGATAAGCCGTACTTCTGCCCGATAAGTAGGTGGACAAAATCAAACTGCAATTTCACCGCAAAGACGCAAAGGACGCAAAGAAACACCAAGTCGAGGCAGTCCAAAAGAAGGGTCCTCGACTAGTCAAGGTTCTGAAGTGCGTTGGGTTCTTTCGTGTATTTCGTGTATTTCGTGGTGGGAAAATGAGAATGATTTTGTCCAGGAACTTACCCCATTCGGTTTGATGCTATGAAAACACTGATCTGGGATTTTGATGGTACGCTTGGCTTCCGGGACGGAATGTGGACCGGAACGATCCTGCAGGTGCTCGATGCGCACGTTCCCGACCATCGTATTGGCCGGGATGATATCAGGCCCCATCTTCGATCCGGATTTCCATGGCATGATTGGAAAACCGTTCGTCCCATGAACCTTTCCCCGGAAGCATGGTGGAACGGACTCGATTCGGTTTTCGTCGCCGCTTTTCAGCAAGGCGCGGGCTTGGACCCGGATACGTCGGTCCGGCTGGCCAAAAGAGTCAGAACCCTGTATCCCGATCCGAAATATTGGCGCTTGTTCGAGGATGTACTTCCATGCTTAGACGCACTGGATTTGGAGGGTTGGACTCATTTTATCCTGTCAAACCATGTGCCGGAACTGGATGACATCATCGCCGCCCTTGGCCTGAAAACCCGTTTCGCGAAGGTCTTCAATTCCGCCAGAACAGGCGTTGAGAAACCTCATCCCAAAGCCTTCCGAAACGTGCTGGACGCGTCCACGAAAGCGAAGCTTGTGGTGATGATCGGGGACAGCATAAAAGCGGATATTGCCGGCGCCAGGGCCGTTGGCATCCCGGCCGTGCTGGTCCGGAAGCGCCCCGATGCCTGTGCGTATTCGTGCGAGGACTTGAACGGCTTACCGGATGTTTTGGCAGCCATCGAACGAGTTTCCGCGGCGAACGGCGCAGAACGCCGTGGCTGAACCGCACCGTTGACCTCTTGGTTATTAGTAGTCTGTCAAGGTTCAAATGACGGTTCGTTTCCGCGCGGGAATAAATTCTCCGCGCTACCTTTGGAAACCCCTGTGAACAGGGCTGGGTGGAGCTCACCTCGCGGGGGATAGCCCAATTTATTGGGCTTTGCTCACGTAGCGGGGCGATTTATCGCCACGCGGAAGGCTTAGTACACGTTTTCATAAATATTATGGCGTAACCTGATTATCTGAGATTCTTCGGCTGCGCCTCAGAATGACGGCGTTTGTCACTCTGAACGAAGTGAAAAGTCTCTATTAGCCCCCACCCAATACGTCACCGAACTCACGAGTCAGAGTACTTAGGAATCTTTATTCCGAGAAACCGAGAAAGGAGAACCTCAATGATAACAATCAACAGTAAGGATGATGGGTACCGGGGCATCTGGTACATGAATCAGCCGTCCGGCGACGAATACGTGTACAAATACAGCGGCGGACTGGGCACCTATTGCGCAAAGCATCAACCGTTTGCCGTGTATTCACCCGAGGCACGGAAAACCTTTTTTTGCTATGGGGGGCTTTGAAAGATGATTACCGCAAGCTTCACCACATGGTCTCCTATTATGACCATGTCACCGGGATGGTGCCCAGACCCACTATCCTTCTCGACAAAGAAACGGACGATGCGCATGACAATCCCGTGATCTCGCTCGACGCGCAAGGGTACGTATGGGTATTTTCGACTTCACATGGGACCGGAAGACCCTCCTACATTCATCGCAGCCGGGAGCCGTATAACATCGATGCGTTCGAACGCGTCCATGCCGTTCGTATGGAAAACCGCGAAGAAATTCCGTTCACGAATTTTTCCTATATGCAGGTATGGCATTCGGGCGACCCCGGTTTTGTGGCATTCCTAACCCATTACAACGACCCGGCCATTCGGACGAGTTTTTTTATGACCAGCCCGGATGGGATCCACTGGTCAGAATGGCAAAGACTCGCGGCGATCCAGGAAGGACACTACCAG
>JAUWMS010000049.1 GCA_030613045.1 Candidatus Latescibacterota bacterium
TGTGCACTATAATATTCCGCATGATTTGATCATCGCTGAGACCCGCAAAAAAGCGGTCGTTCTGGCGAGACAGGTCGCTATGTATTTGGCCAAGACCCATACGAAAAGCTCATTGAAGACCATCGGGCTTCATTTTGGCGGTCGGGATCATAGCACGGTGATTCACGCTTGTAAGTCGGTGCAGGAAAAAACGACACACGACGCGACCTTTCGGGAGGAATTAAAAAAACTCTCCGAACTTTGTAAATACACACTTACTTAGATAAGTATAAACAAAGATGTTCACATTATTTTCAAACTCCGTGGACGCCATGTGGATTCGGTGTGGATAATCAGGCATTTACGATTTCTTGTGGATAACTTACCAGGTTATCCACAAGAAATCCACAAGTTATCCACATCTTTTCCTCCGGAATCGTATGGCTATTCAAAAGCTATACAGGGAAATAGTAAATTTTTTCATAGTTATCCACACAAATCCACATAGCCTATTATTATTACTATCTACTTTACTACAACAAACAGTCTCTTACTTTCCTCATTTTTTTGAAGCAAGCAGGTGCTCGGTAATCAACGAGCAAAAAAAATTAAACCTGACGCCCAACGCGATATACCGGGTGAGGAAAGGCACCCTTCAGAGTCACGTACAGATAATACGGATAGTGCTGATATTGACGCCTGATCTCCGCAAGAGACAGGTATAAAGAGGTGCAGGGAATACCTATTCGTCCGTAGCATCTGTAATGGATTCTGTGAACCTGTGCGAAAAAATGAAAATTACAACCGACCAAGAGTCTCTTTTCACCGGGATACAGACGATCTCGACAGTGGTACCGCCACGGGCCACACTCCCTATCCTATCAAATGTTCTGTTTACTGCCGAGGAGGGGAAGTTGGTGTTATCGGCAACGGATCTGGATATCTCGATTCTGACAAGGATTCCTGTGGAAGTGCACGAACCTGGAGGAATCACGGTGCCGGCACGAAAGCTTCTGCAGATTGTCCGGGAGTTGCCGAATACGAAATTGTCTCTGGAAACCGAGGGGGATCGAATTTCGATTCTCAGTGATCACGGGCATTACGTACTCACGGGGATTCCAGCGGATCAGTTTCCGAATCTTCCGACCGAAGTGGAAGGGATAAGTATAGAGGCTGATTCGGATTTGATGCGAAGGATGATTGAGAAGACCATTTTTGCGGCTTCCGGGGATGAGACGCGTCCGGAACTCAATGGCATCTTGTGGCGGGTCGAGGATCATGAGGGGGCGGGCCGGATGACGATGGTGACCACGGACGGTCATCGGCTTGCGCGGATGACAGCTGGGCTTTCGGAACCCGTTGGAGAACAAGCGGAAGCTATTTTACCACCCAAAGCACTTCACCAGCTCGTTCGCCTTGTGACCGGGGGAGCGTCGTTGAAGAAGGCCATTGTCGGACAGAATTATGTCATCTTCGATCTGGAGACCACCGTGCTCTTTTCCCGCGTTATCGAAGGGCCTTATCCGGACTTCGAACAGGTTATTCCTCAGGAAAATGAGAAAAAATTGGTGGTGGCTTATGATATTCTGGTGCCTGGCCTCCGACGCGTGGCCATCCTCGCCGATTCGGACACGCACCAGGTTCGTCTGACACTCGGCGAAAATACGATGAGGCTCAGTTCCGCAAGTCGCGATATAGGCGCGGAAGCCGAGGAGGAGCTTCAGGTGAGCTACCAGAGCGACGCGCTTGACATCGCATACGACGCCAGTTATCTGATGGATATTCTTCGAAATATGGATTCCGAAGAGATCGTGTTTGAGCTGGATACGCCCATAAGTGCGGGGGTCATTCGGCCTGTTCAACAGCAGGAAGGGCAGGACTATCTCTGCCTCATTATGCCGCTTCGCATTATGGAATAACCTCTTTCAATGAGTAATGAACAATAGTAATGAGCAATACCCTGAATTTTGGACGGTTAAGCGGTGTGTTCTTTATTGTTCAGTGTTTATTACTCATTGCTCATTCCTATGTTTCTATCTATCTTAGATCTTCATCATTTCCGAAACTACGCGCAGGAGCGGTTGCATTTTTCTCCGAAGGGCGTATTGATTCGAGGGGGGAACGCCCAGGGCAAGTCGAATCTGTTGGAGGCGATCTATTTTCTGTCGCTTGGCAAATCCTCGCGCGGAGCGACAGAGGCGGACGTCGCATCCTACGACCAACGGGGATTTGGCGTGCGGGGCGGTTTTTCCGCAGAGACCGGTTCTTTTTCTATCTTCGTGGAATACGATGCGGTTCGAGGCAAGCGGATATACATAGACGGGCAGGCGTTGCCACGCGCCTCTCTCCTCGTCGGACGGTTTCCTTCCGTGCATTTTTCTCCTGAGGATGTGGATCTGATTCTTCGTTTTCCGGTGGGTCGGAGGCGTATTTTGGATGCGCTGCTGTCCCAGGAAAGCCGGGAGTATCTATCGGATCTTCTCCGATATCGAAGAGTGTTGACTCAGCGGAATCGCCTTTTGAAGCGGATCACGCGAGTCGGGGCGCAGGCGGACCGGCTGCTTCATCCATGGGACGGAGAGTTGGCCACGTGCGGCGCCCGAATCGTCCGAAGAAGGATGGCGATGATTGAGGAACTCAGGGGTGATTTCGTTTCGTTCTACCGGAAGCTGGCCTCGGGAGGCGAGGAGGCGTCGTTTACCTACGAACACACCGTGTCCTTCGAGGGGGAGGACCGCGACGCGCCGTGTTTTATGGAAGCGTTGTCAAAGAACCGATCGCAGGAAATTCGGATGGGATATACGCTATCCGGTCCGCATCGGGACGACGTGCGTATCCGTGTGAACGGTCATGATCTTCAGCGGTTTGGCTCTCAGGGGCAGTTGAAGAGCGTATTGCTGGCGTGGAAACTCGCGGAGGTCGTTTTCCTGCAACGCGCCTCCAAGCAGTGGCCGGTGTTGTTGCTGGACGATGTGTTTTCGGAGTTGGACCGACGGAGATGTCTGATCCTGCAAGAGTTGCTTTCGGAGTTCGGGCAGGTTTTTTTGACCGCGGCCCGGGAGGAGGATCTCCCGCTGACGCAGATGGGTTTCGATGAGGTCGTTATTGAAAAAGGAACGTGCATCCGGACGTCGCGCACGGGATCATCCCCGGCCGCTGGGGAATCTGCTTGCTAAGGTGGTGCAAAACTTGCACCTCGGCCGGAGACTGGCGGAGCAGAGGGCGTGTGAATTGTGGCCCGGGGTGGTTGGAAAACACGTTTCCAAAAACACGAAAGTACGTACGATAGATCGCGGGAAGCTCTTTGTGTGGGTCAAAACACCTGCATGGCAGAATGAAATTTCGCTTCGTCGTGCGGAGATTATTCGGAAGCTGAATAAGGCGGTGGGGGAACACGTGGTGGAGGATATCTTGTTTGTTAGTGAGCGGTAAGGCATTGCCTAGATTTCAAAAATTGCCGAAATTGCCCGGATTGCCTGACCCGCAAATCCCCTTAATTTTTGAATTCTTTGAATGTTAGGCAATCTTCATTAGGTTACCCGTCACCATGCATAGGAATGGAGATAACGTGGAAGAACAATTGATGCAGCAGGAAGAAGAAACGGAGTATGGGGCAAAGGATATCAGGGTGTTGGAGGGATTGGAGGCGGTGCGTCTTCGTCCGAGTATGTATATCGGGAGTACGGATACGCATGGGTTGATGAATCTGGTGCGGGAGGTGATTGACAATAGTGTGGATGAAGCCCTGGCCGGGCGGTGTGACCGCATTGAGGTGGTGCTTCGGTCCGATGGGAGTATCTCTGTCGAGGACAATGGGTGGGGCATTCCGGTGGATATCCATCCTACGGAGAAGCGGCCTGCGCTGGAGGTGGTGATGACGAAGCTGCACGCAGGCGGGAAATTTCAGAAGGGCGCATACCGGGTATCGGGCGGCCTGCACGGTGTGGGGGTTTCGGTGGTAAATGCGCTTTCGGAGTGGTGCGCCGTAGAGGTTTATAAGTCGGGTAAGATCCACAGACAGTCCTATCACCGGGGGGTGCCCGACGGGGATATGGAGATCATAGGGGAGACGGAGAAGCAGGGCACGAAGACGACATTCAGGCCGGATCCAGAGATTATGGAGGAGGTGGAATTCGGTTTCGACGTCATTTCTAAACTGGTTCGTGAACAGGCTTTTTTAAATAGCGGGGTGAAGCTCTCGATTCTGGATGAGCCGTCGGGGAAATCCCGCGATTTTGAATACGAAGGGGGCATCGTTACCTTTGTGGAATACCTCGACGAGAATAAGAATCCCTTGCACAAACCCCCCATCTATATTCAGGGCGTTTCCGATGGGTTGGAACTCGAGATCGCGATGCAGTACAACGATTCTTACTCGGAGAACATTTTTTCCTATGTGAATACGGTCAATACGGTAGAAGGGGGCACGCATCTGAGTGGGTTCAAGACGGCGCTGACCCGAACGTTGAATACGTATGGGCAGAAGAACAAACTCCTAAAGAATGGGGCCAGCCTTTCCGGAGACGATGTGCGGGAGGGCTTGACCGCAGTGATCAGCGTGAAAATTCCGGAGCCGCAGTTCGAGGGGCAGACCAAGACGAAGTTGGGAAATCACGAGGTCCGGGGGATGGTGGAGTCCTTGGTGGGCGAGAAGCTCAGTGCGTATTTGGAAGAGAATCCCGCGGTGGTGAAGCGTATTATCGAGAAGGCGCTCCAGGCGGCGCAGGCGGCGCAGGCGGCTCGCAGAGCGCGGGAGTTGACCCGGAGAAAAAGTGTGCTGGAGAGTGCCAGTCTTCCGGGGAAGCTTTCCGATTGCTCGATAAAGGACCCGGCGAATTGCGAGATTTTTTTGGTGGAGGGCGATTCGGCGGGTGGTTCTGCGAAGCAGGGCCGGGATCGAAGGTTTCAGGCTATTTTACCCTTGTGGGGTGTGCCGATCAATGCCGAGAAGGCGCGGGCGGATAAGATCCTGAATAATGATAAACTGCAGCCGGTCATCACCGCGCTCGGGGCCGGGCTTGGCGAGGATTACGATGTCAGCAAGCTGCGCTATGGGAAGGTGATCGTCATGGCGGATGCGGACATTGACGGCCTGCATATCCGGACACTGCTTCTGGCGTTCTTTTTTCGCTATATGCGCGCGATGGTGGAGGAGGGCCATGTGTACATCGCGCGGCCGCCGCTGTATCAGATTCGCAAGGGGAAGCAGGAGCATTATGCGTACAGCGATTCGGAGCGGGATGAGGTCCTTGCAGGTTTGGACGGAAAGGGCATTACGGTTCAACGATATAAGGGATTGGCCGAGATGAACCCGGACCAGCTTTGGAAGACGACCATGGATCCGGAGGTGCGCACGCTGCTTCGGGTGACCGTGGAGGATGAGGTGGAGGCGGATCATGTGTTCACGGTGCTTTTGGGCAACGATGTGCCTCCGAGGCGGAAGTTTATCGAGGAGAATGCCAAGTATGTGAAGAACCTGGATATGGTGTAGAAAATCGAGTAGTAGAACACCCCGGCGCCGGAGACCGGTCTATGAGTGGACAGAGTGGAAGAGATAGCGGGGATGGCGCACAGGAGGGCTTGATTCCGAAGCATGGCGGCTACCGGAAGCTGAAGAGCTTTCAGATCGCGCAACTTGCCTATGACGTAACGGCTCGGTTTTGTGACCGTTACATCGACAGACGGAGCCGCACTCATGATCAGATGGTTCAGGCGGCGCGCTCGGGGGTGCAGAATATCGCTGAGGGAAGCCAGGCGTCGGGCACCTCGAAAAAGTTTGAACTGAAGCTGACGAGTGTGGCGCGGGCGAGTCCGGAGGAGTTGCGGCTGGATTATGAGGACTTTCTGCGGCAGCGGAGCTTGCCGCAGGGGGAAAGAAACGATCCGCGGCGGACGGACTTGGTTGATCGGCGTTGCGCCACCGCTGATGAAGTGGCCCTGTGGGTGCGGGAAGTGCATGAAAGAGGTGGACAATATGGACAAAGTGGATACGCCACCAAGTCCACAAGGTCCACTCAGTCCACTTACCCCGAGATTGCGGCCAATGCCGCTTTGACGCTCATCGCCGTTGCCTGTAGTCTTCTGGACCGCCAACTTGCGGCGCAGTCCAGAGCCTTTGAGCAAGAGGGCGGCTTTACGGAACGGCTTTATCGGAGGCGTCAGCAGGCACGGAGGAACCGATGAGTTTTCTCAGCGAAACCGCTCTCGGCTGGACAAACCGCGACTACGCCACCATCATTGCCGTGGCCCGCAAGATTCCGGATAAGATCCTCCAGGAAGACCCCAAACTCCTCATGTGGTACGACCAGGCGGTGACGCGAACAGGAGGCCAGTAATATGGCAAAAATAGAAGGATTCAGGATTAAAAATTACCGTGTGCTGAAAGACGTGACACTCGGAAAACTATGGAACATGCAACAGGCTATGCCACTGACGCCTATGACTGCGGTTATCGGGAAAAACGGTGTCGGCAAGAGTTCTCTGTTCGATGCTTTTGGTTTTCTTGGTGATTGCCTGAAATTGGGTGTTGAAGAAGCCTGTGATATTAAAGAGCGGGGAGGATTTGATCGTATTCGTTCTCAGGGAAGGGATGCCCCGATTGAGTTCCAGATATATTATAGGCAAAATAGAGATGCCCGACCGATCACCTATGAGCTTGCAATTGACACAGATAAAAGCGGTCGTCCTTACGTCATACAGGAACGTCTTCGCCAGCGGCGTAGGTTGCAAAGGCACGGGCGGCCATTTTCTTTTCTTATATTGGAGGAAGGCAAAGGAGTCGTGTGGAAAGGTGAGGAACTGGCGCAGCAGATTGATGAAGGCACGGCGGATGTTGACTTATTCAAGTTGATGGAGAAAATTGAATCAGGAACACAAAAAGAGGAAAGCCGCGAAACAGAGATTATTGAGCTGCAAGACAAGCGGAAGCTTGGTATTGCAACTCTTGGCGCCCTGAAACTACATCCCCGGATATCGGCCTTTCGACAATTTATCGAAGGATGGTATTTGAGTTATTTTACGCCGGATTCCGCCCGCAGCCTGCCCTTGGCCGGTCCACAAAGGCATTTGAATATCCACGGAGACAATCTCGGCAATGTCGTTCAATTCATGGAGCGTGAACACCCAAAACGTTTTAAGAGTATTCTCGATCGCATTGCGGAGAAAATCCCCGGAATTGACAGTATAGATACCGAAGTGAGTTCGGATAAACGGTTGCTTCTCCGTTTTAATGACAAAGGTTTCGATGATCCGTTTTACGCTCAGCAAATGTCTGATGGCACACTAAAAGTCTTTGCCTATTTGCTCCTATTGGAAGACCCAGCACCACCGCCATTCATCTGTATCGAAGAGCCCGAAAACGGGCTATATCATAAACTCCTTGAGACGCTGGCCACTGAATTCCGGACACGTGCAACTGGCCTGAAAAATGCGCCACAACTCTTTATCACCACTCATCAACCCTATTTTGTCGATGCACTCGCACCGGACGAGACATGGATTCTTGAAAAGGGTCCGGATGGCTTTTCGAGCATCCGAAGGGCCAGCGATGATGCAACCGTCCAAGCCATGGTAGATGAGGGATTACCGCTTGGCAGCCTCTGGTACAGCGATTATCTGGATGCGAGGTGAGCCAATGCAATTTGAAATACTTGTCGAAGATGCGTCGGGAAAAATCGTATTGGAATCTGTTTTGGATAAAATTTTTGGCCCAAACAGGCAAGATCATACCTATAGAATAATTTCCTACAAAGGAATTGGCCGTATTCCAAAAGATCTAAGAGGAACGACAGATCCGAAGAAGCGGTTTCTTCTGAATCAATTGCCCAAGTTACTCAGGGGATATGGAAAGAGCCTCCAAAACTTTTCTGCAGCCGTTGTCGTGATCGTGGACCTGGATGACAAGGACTGTCAGACGTTCAAACAGGAAATGCTCGACATTCTGAATGACTGCAATCCACAGCCGACAACACTGTTCAGAATTGCGATAGAGGAAGGCGAAGCGTGGTTGTTGGGAGACCGTAACGCCGTAAAAACGGCCTATCCTGATGCAAAAGAGCATGTCTTGAACACTTATGTGCAAGACGGCATTTGCGGTACATGGGAAAAGCTTGCGGATGCCATCTATCCGGGTGGCTCTCAAAAGCTCAAACGATTGGGATGGCCCCATACAGGAAAGGCTAAATGTGATTGGGCGAGAAAGATTGCTCCCCACTTAGATGTGGAGAGTAATCGATCGAGAAGTTTCCAGGTATTTCGTGACGGCATCAGAAACCTGGCAGGGATTGAGATTTGATGAATGAGGCTGGTACTACAGCCCAGACCCCAGGCAGCTCTGTCAGGTCATCGAAACCGAGATGCTTTGGGGCAAGACGACCTGCCGCGTCTGGCTACCCGGTTCGGCCTCGGTGGTGAGGGTTAGCCACACGTTCGGTAGGTCACTGCCTATCGCTACACTCAGGGCCATCGTTGGGGGCAGCGGAATTTCGTCGGTGGAGTTTTAGCGACCTAATTGTCATAGAGAGGAAAACCAATGCAGATGCAACGCCAGCATATTGTTCCGATACTTATAGAAGATGAAGTGAAACAGTCGTATCTGGATTATTCCATGAGCGTGATTGTGTCGCGCGCGCTGCCGGACGTGCGGGATGGATTGAAGCCGTCTCAGCGGCGGATTTTGATGGCCATGCACGATTTGAATTTGGTGCCCTCTCACACGCACCGAAAATGCGCGAAGATCGCGGGGGATACGTCGGGCAATTATCATCCCCACGGGGAGATGGTGATTTATCCGACGCTGGCGCGCATGGCGCAGGATTTCAATCTGCGCTATATGTTGGTGGACGGCCAGGGCAATTTCGGGTCCATTGACGGCGACCCTCCCGGAGCGATGCGTTATACCGAGGCCCGGATGGCGCATCCCGCGGTGGAGCTTTTGGCGGATCTGGAGAAGGAAACGGTGGATTTTGCGCCGAACTACGACGATACGAGGCAGGAGCCGGTGGTGCTTCCGGGCAAGTTCCCCAATCTGATCTGCAACGGGTGTTCGGGGATCGCGGTGGGGATGGCCACGAATATCCCGCCGCACAATCTGTCGGAGGTGGTGGATGCGCTGCTGGCCCTGATCGAGGATCCGGAGCTGGATGCGGATGGCTTGATGCGCCATATTTCCGGGCCGGATTTTCCCACCGGCGGCATTATCTACGGCGTAGAGGGCGTTCGGTCGGCGTATCGCACGGGACGGGGACGCGTGGTCATCCGGGCGCGGGCTACGATAGAGACCTTGAAGAACGGTCGCGAACATATTGTGATCACGGAGATTCCCTTTATGGTGACGAAGTCGTCTTTGATAGAAAATATCGCGGCTTTGGTGCGTCTCAAGAAGATCGAGGGGATCTCGGATTTGAGGGATGAGTCGGATCGGGACGGGCTTCGGATTGTAATCGAGTTGAAAAGAGACGCGTACGCGAGCGTGATCCTCAATCAGTTATACACGCGCACGCGGCTTCAGAATAGTTTCGGCGTGAATATGCTGGCGTTGGTGGACGGAGAACCGGTGACGTTGACACTCAAGAAGGTACTGGAGCATTATGTGGCGCATCGGCATCGGGTGGTGGTTCGCCGGACCCAGTTTGAGTTGGATAAGGCGCAGAAACGGGCGCACATTGTGGAGGGGCTGCGGATTGCGCTGGATCAGATAGATCAGGTGATCGCGCTCATTCGGAAGGCCCCGGACCGGCCAGCGGCGCGCGAAGGGCTCATGGAGGAATTCCGTCTTTCGGAGGTGCAGGCGGATGCCATTCTCGAAATGCGGTGGCAGCGCCTGACCGGGCTGGAGCGGAAAAAGGTCGAAGATGAGTATCTGGAACTGATCAAGGAGATCACGCGCTTAGAGGGAATTTTGATGAGCAAGCCTCAGCGGATGGCGATTATCCGGGCGGAGCTGGAGGAATTGAAGCAAAAATACGGGGATGAGCGCAGGACGCAGATTGTGGCTTCGGCGGAGGAGTTCAGCATCGAGGATCTGATCGCCGAGGAGAATATGGTGAT
>JAUWMS010000570.1 GCA_030613045.1 Candidatus Latescibacterota bacterium
GGCGTCCGGGCCCGGATAGGAAACGCGATTTCGACCCGGCTGTCTTACACGTACCTGGACCCGGGCGCGAAAACCACGGGACGACCGGGAGATAAAGTGGACCTGGGTTTGAGGGTTGCACGGAACAAACTAACGCTTTCCTTGGGCGCGCAATACGTCGCCGACTATTTCGCGGCGGAGGATCGTGGGAAGCCCGTCTCCGATTACCTCGTGACGGATGTCAGGCTGAGCTACGAGGTGCTCCCCGGTCTTCAGCTCTCCCTCGCAGTGGACAACGCGCTGGATAGAGCGTATGAAATCTATGCCGATCTCCCCGGCGGGGCCGCGGGTCTGTATACGATGCCCAAAAGGACGTTCACTACGGGGCTGACTTTCAAATTGTGAAACGATGGAGGAAACAAATATGGGCTTGTCAAGCGGATGCAAAGAACCACCAGTGGAACTTCCGGAGCCGTTGAAAGCAGCCAAAGCCTTCCACGGGCATCTCGGGCCGATGGTGGCGATCGGGCTTCGGATGGGACGGATCATCGTGGGACGATTGGGAGATACGCCGTTTTCATACCACATCCGGTGCTTTACCGGCAAGACGCCGCCGATCTCGTGCGTGCTGGACGGACTTCAGCTTTCGACGCCGTGCACCGTCGGAAACGGCGGAATCGAGATTGTGGAGGACGGCGAGGTCCGCGCAATGGCTTCGGATAAGGCGGGACGCACCGTCGAGGTGCGGCTGCGTTCGGAGATCTCGGAGCGCATCAAGGCGGAGTACGATCCAGACCATGAGGAGGTGCTTCCGCTGGTGCTCTGGGAGATGTCGGAGGAGGCGCTTTTTGAGGTGATGGAGAATATGGGCTGAGCGGAGGAATCGGAGACCGGAGACCGGAAAGCGTGAAGCATTACCTTTCACGTTTCACGTTTCTCCGTGTGCTTTATGGCGCCATTTTTCTTAGGAGTCGAACGATGATCGAAACACGAACCAAATCCGGATTTCGGGATGCGCATTTTCTGGCCTATACCGCGCTGCTGATCGCCGTCGGGGTGCTGCTCCCGATGATCTTCCACCAGATGGGAATTGCGGGAAAGATTTTTCTGCCGATGCACTTTCCCGTGATTATAGCGGGATTGCTGTTTGGCCCGCTGAGTGGGGTGTTGGTGGGATGCTTCAGTCCGGTGCTGAGTTTTCTGCTGACCGGGATGCCGCCGTTCCCCTTGGTGCTGGCGATGGTTCCGGAGTTGATGGCGTACGGGGCCGTGAGCGGATGGCTGCACGAGCGGCTTAAACTCAACGTGTGGATTGCGCTGCCGGTGGCGATCTTGGCCGGGCGGGTGGCCCTGGGTCTGGCTTGGTGGGCGCTGTTTTCTATTCTGGACCTACCCGTGCCTCCGGTGGTCTTTGTGATCGGCGGCCTCGTGACCGGTTCGCCGGGGATCATCGGACAGCTTGTGCTGATTCCGCTTTTGGTGCGAGGGATCAGACGGGCGTGGTAGGAGATCGGATGAGACTCTTCGCGAAAGGCGGCGCGACCGCTGGGTCGCCGCCGTTCGTTTTTGCGAGTTAAACACAGCTGTCCCGAACCGAAATTATACAGCGTCTCGCGAAAAAGGAGCCCGGCGGACCAGCACTCTT
>JAUWMS010000015.1 GCA_030613045.1 Candidatus Latescibacterota bacterium
TTAACTGGATTAGTCGCTCGTTGAAGGCTTGGGCGGGATGCAGGCCGTGGGTTTTCAGAAGATGATTCAGCGCGATCACCTCTGAGATGACGGTAATATTTTTTCCGGGATAGATCGGCACGGTCACGATGGGAATCTCCACATCGAGAATCGAAGTCACCCGGTCTTCGAGGCCAACGCGTTCGTATTTTTGCGTTTTGTCCCAGTCCACCAGTTGCACCTCCACCTCGATCCCTTTTCGCTGCCGGATGGCCCGGATGCCGAACATACGCCGCACATCCACAATGCCCACTCCCCGGATCTCCAGATGATGCCGGACGACCTCGTTCGCGATGCCCATCAGCACGCCGCGCGCGCGACGTATGATGGTGACGGCGTCGTCCGCCACGAGGCGATGTCCGCGCTCTACGAGATCCAGCGCGATTTCGCTTTTTCCGATGCCGCTTCGTCCCGTAAAAAGCAGACCCACTCCGTACACATCGACCAGACATCCGTGCATCGTGGTCTGCGGGGCAAACAGGTCATCGAGATAGTAGCTGAAGAGATGGACAAATTTCGTAGTGGAAAACCGGGTGACCAAAAGCGGAATATCCCGTTCTTCTGAAAGTTCCCTGCAGATCGTTGAGGGGGGGCTTCCACTGGTGAGGATCACGGACGGAAGGTCAAACTGATACAACGTCTGCAAGGCCGCGCGCCGCTTTTCATCGGAGAGATGACTGAGATAGAGCAGTTCCGTATTGCCGAGCACCTGCAGACGATCGTAGGTGTACCGCTCGCCAAAACCCGTCAGCGCGAGACCGGGACGATGGATCTCGTGATTGAGCAATCTCCGATCCAGTCCTTTTTCTCCGGCCACGAGTTCCAGCGCCAAACGCGAGCCGTATTCCTCCAACAATTTCCTGATCGAGATTCCCTGAGTCATACTTGGATTCCTCTGTGCTGCGTTTTACCGCGGAGTGCGCGGAGCATAACCCGTAAAGCGTAACACCACGATATCTCGCATCTTACGTTTCACGTTTCACGCTTCACGCTTCAGGTGTTACGCCTGTGTCCTCAGCGGTCAATGACGCTTCCAATTGCGTTTCACCTTCTTCGTCTTCTTCACTTTCCTCGGTCTCTTCTGTCAACGAAGCCACAAATCCCTCCTTGTCGGTCCGGTGGTCGTTGAGCTTGGAGTCCAGGCGCTTCAATTGACGCTCCAGCTTCTCAAAGGCCGCGTCTATGGCCGAGTACATATTGTCGGATTCGTCCTTCCCCCTTAAGGTATGACCGTGGGCATTGAGCAGTACTTCCACGGAGTTGCGATGTCGCTGTACGTCCATCACGACATGGCAATCTACGATGCGGTCGTCGAATCGCTCCAATTTTGCAGCGGCCTTGTGGATACGGTCCTTGAGGGAATCGGAAACTTCAAAATGGCGAGCTGTGATGACGGTTCTCATAAGGATGCTCCTGAGTTAAAAGGTGAACGGGATAGAAAGTGAGAAAGTGAGAAAGTGAGAAAAAACGTTGCTATTCAAGATTTTTCTCTCACTTTCCTGCACCGCAAAATTCTAACCCCAAATTACTGCCCTCATCCCCTATGGCTGTTCAGTTCTAAAAACGGGGGTATTGATTCACCCGGAGGATGCAGAGAAACTCCTTGTGAAAGTGGGAAAGCGGGAGAGCGGGAGGGGCCTCACCGTCTCACTTGGTCGATTCAGCCCAATAGAAGGAGAATCGACTTCTTACTTTCTCTTCTCGCTTCGCCTCAGTGGAATTTTTCAGCCACCTCCTCCTGAAACGCCTCCGCCTCTTTTCTTGTCGGGGCTTCGGCCACGGCCCGCAGGATGGGTTCGGTGTTGGATTTTCGGATGTGGAGCCAGGAATGCCTTCGGAGGAGCTTGATTCCGTCTCTCAAATCCATCTCCGCTCCATCGTACGCTTCCCGGATCGCCTTCAGCGCGGCGTCTTTGTCCATCTTCGTGGGCTCGTATTTTCGTTTGACAATGGCATACTCCGGGATTCCTTGCTTTAGTTCGGAGACCGTCTTTCCGGTTTCAGCCATGTACTGAAGGATTAGCGCCATACCCACCAAGGCATCCCGGCCTAAGTTCAACTCCTGAAAAATGACGCCGCCGTTGCCCTCGCCGCCGATGGGCGCGCCGACCTCCACGATTTTTTTGGCAACGTGCACCTCGCCCACGGGCGTCCGGTGCACTGTGACTCCGTATTCTTCGGCGATGTCGTCCAACATCCGGCTGGTGGAAAGGTTCGCCACGATGGGGCCGCGTCTTTTGCTCAGCACGAACTTTGCGGTCAGGGCCAGCGAATACTCTTCGCCGATGGCCGCTCCGGTCTCCGATACGATGGCCAGACGGTCTGCGTCCGGGTCGTTGGCAAAACCGACGTCCGCGCCCTGTTTTTTTACCACATCGCACAATTCCGTCAGGTGTTCCGGAACCGGTTCCGCGGGATGCGGAAAAAGTCCGGTGGGTGTGCAGTGAAGCGGAATCACCTCGCAGCCCAGTCGTTCTAAGAGCAGCGGACTGGCCTCGCTTCCCGCGCCATTTACGCAGTCTATGGCGACCTTGAATTTGCGGCTTCGGATGCGATCGGACTGAATGATGTCCAACGCGAGGATGCGGTCTATGTGCCGGGAGATGGCGTCGCTTCGGCGCTCCACGCGGCCCAAGCCGTCCCACGGCGATTTTTCGGCGCGGTCTCCGGCGTAGATTTTTAGCAGTTCGCTTCCTTCCCCGTCGTCCAGAAACGTTCCGCCCGGGCCCACGAATTTCAGGCCGTTCCACTCGATCGGGTTGTGGCTGGCCGTGATGGCGACGCCGCCCGCGGCCTGTTCCTCCCGGATCGTAAAGAGCACGGTGGGCGTGGGCACGATCCCTAAGTCTATCACGTCCGCGCCCACGGATTCCAGCCCGGATAGAATCGCCCGGTTCAGCATCGCGCCCGACGTTCTCGAATCCCTCCCCACGATAACAGGTCCTTTGCCGCACCACGCTCCGAACGCCGAAGCGAACCGACAGACTTTTTCAGGATCGAGACCGTTGCCCACGATGCCCCGAATGCCCGACACGCTGATGATTAATGGTGGCATAGATTCTCCTGTTCTCCTTTCTCCTCCGGATTTTCTAATTCCCCAAGTCAACATCAGTTAGGCTATTTGGTGGCTTTTTGCATATTCACGGAGGATCGTATTTATTTGAGTTTGCCAACCTCTGCCCTGAGATTTGAAATAGTCGGCCACTTCCGGATTGAGCCGGATGGAAACCGGCGCCTTTAACGGAGTTTTGTGGGGACCGCGCCTTTCTAAAACCGCTTCAACGATTTCCGGGATGACTTCCTGTGCAGGCCGCATTCCGGCAAGCTGATCGTCGGTGAGCGGCGGATTGTCCGGATCCGCCGCCGCGGCACGGGTGATTTCCTCCTCTGTGAGCGCGTCAACCCGCTTCCAGTCGGTCCTGGATGGCATTTTTTCAAGTTCCTCGATAGAGCCACTTGCAAAACAAAACATTCCTCAGATGAGATGACGCCCGACGCTTCGTGCCTCGCAATGACGATAATAAAGCTGTTTTGTCGTCAAAAGCTCAGTGGCATCCTCTCATTTTTCGTATTTTTGCAAGTGGCTTTGGTGAATGATTTAATCGCCATAGCGTTTTGTCTCCCGCCGGTTTGCTTTCCGCAGGCTGATAACTCCGAACCTCCCGCAGGTTAGCGAAACCTGCGGGAGGTTGTTCAACTATTCCATTCCCTGCACTTGGATCCCGTGGGTTCTGAGTAAAAAGCAGGTTACGCCCTCCCCGGAGATCGTTTCCTCGCCTCGACAGATTTGGGTTACGCCGCAGGAGGGACTTCGTTCTTTCAGGATCGCTTTTGTTGCGCCGATTAGTCGGGCTAATTTCCACGTTTCTTCGGCTCCTCGTATGAAAGCGGAGGTTACATCTCTATTCTCTTTATCGAGTACCAACGCCTTTTCCTTTAGCACCGCTTCGCCGCCATCGCCGACGATCTCCGCCGGGATCCGGGGCGTGCTCAGTCCTCCCAACTGCTCCGGGCAAACCGGCAGAGCGCGGCCCTCCGCCACCAATCGCCGGATTTTCGGGATTTCGCAGTGCCCTCCGTCATACCGGCATCCGACGCCTGCGAGGCATGCGCTGACGATATATTCCATAAAATTGCCTGAATTTCAAAGATTTCAAAGATTGCCTACAAGTGCCGGCATTTTTCGTTTCTATGCGGGAGCGTGGGAACGAGGAGGAAATAACGAAACCAAATCGCTTACGTTCATGCCTCCCTATGCCTCTTGCATTTCGTCCGGCCCGCCAATTTATCTAAAAACGAGAGGGGCTGACCGCAGACTACACAAAGCTTCTCTCGGAGACGACGTTGCTCTTCTTCCTTACGGTGTTTTGTTTCTTCCTCCTTTGCACGGGCTCCCCATATCCCCACGGTACCGTCTCCGCTTCCCGACGCAAAGGTCCGTCCATCCGGACTATAACTGACTACGGTTACCCCCTCAGCCGGGCTAAGGGTATGTAAGAGATGTCCAGAAGCCACATCCCAGATCCTGACTGTGTTGTCGGACCAGCTTCCCGATACCAGAGTTCGTCCATCCGGAGCATAGCTCACGGCCCTCACCCTACCGGTATGTCCACAGAGGGTATGAAGAAGCTCCCCAGAAGCCGCATTCCAGATCCTCACCGTCTTGTCCTCGCTTCCCGATGCCAGAGACCCTCCATCCGGACTGTAGCTTACAGCCTTCACCTTATCGGTATGCCCGCTGAGGGTGTGAAGAAGCTTTTCAGAAGCCACATCCCAAATCTTGACCGTCGCGTCTTGGCTTGCCGATGCCAGAGTCCGTCCATCCGGACTATAGCTCACAGCTTCCACACTATCAGTATGTCCGCTGAAGGCATGAAGGACACTTTCAGAAGCTATACCCCAGATCCTGAGCATGGCATCCTCAGAGCTTCCCGCCGCTAAGGTTCGCCCATCGGGGTTATAGGCAACAGCTGTTACGGGGAAGAAGTCGCCAAAAAGCGTGGATAATAGCTTCTCGGATGTTATGTCCCACACCTTGACAGTATTATCCCTGCTTCCTGATGCTATGTGCTTTCCATCCGGACTATAGCTGATTGTGTACACATCGTCCTTATGTCCAGTGAAAGTGTGCTCAAATCTCTCTGAAGCCATTTCCCAGATTAGTACAGTCCTATCAGCCCCTCCCGATGCCAGGGAATCACCATCCGGACTATAACTGACAGCATTTACAGAACCGATATGTCCTCTGAGTGTGTATAGACATTGCATAGTCGCCTGCATAACAAAGCCGCGGAGATCAAGGATTCTATTGGGTATTTCCTCTGCTTGGGCACGGGTATTCTCTCCCAAGGCAGCTTCGTATATTTCCATCCATTTCGCAATTTTGTCCTCATCATCTGCCTTCGGATAATGCCATTGCCGAAAGTCCTCTTGTTGAAAAGTTTCCAATTCCCTCCGTGCCCGGTCTATGGCCTTTCGTCGGGCAGTTTTGAAGCTCCTCAGATCGTCCAGCTTTTTTGTTCGCTCCTCTGCGCCTGAGGCAATCCGATCCAGAGCCGCCAACGCCTCCAGATAAGTGTTCCGCTCTATCAACGACCATATATTTTGGGATTCATTCGTAATCGCTTTTTCACGGCGTATCAGTTCCTCCTCCGTATCCTCCGGAGGACTTACCAGCTCCCCGAATTCCGCTACCAGGGTCTTCCACTCCTTTCGCGCCCGGCCAACCGCCTCCTCTTTGAGTTTCTCCAACAATCCCAAGATGCTATTATCAGAGGCAAGGTCGCCGTCCCGGGTGGTCTTGAGCGCGTACGTTCGGTCGCGCCGGATCACCGGCTTTAGCACCGATACCGCCTCTGTCCCGTTCCCCGCAGCCACGAGTGCTTTTGCCTGATTGAACCCCGCATCGAGGAGAGCCGGATTCAAACTAAACGCTTTCTTGCTCAGACTAACTGCATCCCCAAACGCGCCCATAACGTAAGCCGATATTCCGGCCTGAAAATACGCTTCCGCCGCCAGCCGACGGGGCACATCCGCCGGGACCACATGCGCCCGCAGCCGGCCCCCTTCAACCGCGCCCCCCAATATATTCGCGAGCCGCACGGCCCCTTCACCCGACTCTACGGCCGCATACTTGCCCGCCTGCTCGAAGTATTCCCGTGCTTTGGGCACATCCAACAGTTCGGATCGGTACAGATAGACCATGCCAATGCGGTGCAACACCACGTAGTCCGTGCGCTCCCGTTCTTCGGCCTTGAGCAAATTGTCCAACGCCTCCTCCCATAGCCCGTTGGCGTAATGCTTGAATCCCTGCTCAATGTAGTATTGCCGCTCCTTCTGGAAATCCGGGATGCGAAGGAGTTCCGCGATGTTAGCCTCGAGCATGTGGGACACCGCAAACTGATCCAGCACTTGCTCGAAGCCCCACTCCAGCGTGCGGTGTATGCGGCCCAGTCCTTCCTCGACAGCCGCGAAACCCCGATCAAGCGTAGCGCTCACATCCGCCAGACCGTAATACAACGTATCGTTCAGGCGGTCCAGCCCGTCTCCGATGCGGTCAAAGCCGCCGGAGAGAGCCGCTTGAACTGCCTCCTGACTAACTACGATGGAGAGGGCATCTTCGTGCGCACTTTGGCTGCCCGCATCCACTGACTTCTCAACTCGCGTGACAGCTCCTGTAACATCCTTAACGTATGCATTGTTCTGAAGATATCGGCTCCACTGAGACCGACCATCTTCACCAGAGTGCGAATTATACACAAACGCCATCGAGAGCCTCCTTCTGCGAACATGGGACAGCCCAACAATTGAGGGTACTTAGGAACGAGGTAAAGGAAAGGTTCTAAGGATTTCTCAAAACGTCATCGTGTTCCCCGACCGCTCTCACCCGATAAAATCCGCTGTGGATTTCAAACGTAATACGATATTTCATGGTCACGCTGACCTCCCAAATATTTTTCTGTCCCCTGAGCTTTCCCAAACGCAGAGAAGGATGACGAATATTCTCCTCCATCCTCTCCAGCGTCCGATCCACTCTCTTTTGGATGGTTGGCGGCAAAGCCAAGTACATCCTGTCGAAGCGAGGTAGATATCTAAGTTCCATTTCTCAAACCGTGTAGATGCGTGATGAGATCCTTCGCGCTTTTGAAACGCTTTTCCTTTCCTTCCCCGATCTCTTTCTCGATTTCCCTTTCCTCCTTCTGCCACTCCTCCATCCACCAGCCTCTCTGACCGTAGGCGATTATCCCCGCTTCGGCAGCGGCGTTGACCTCTTCGAGCGTTAAGCCTTTCGAATGAAGAAGGTCTTCGTTGATCCCGGCGATCTTCTCCTTCGCCCTTTTAAGGATTTCACTGCTCCCTCTTATGGGCATCAGGAAAATCCCCTCTTGTCTCTCCTCGACTTCGAAATCGTCCCCTTCCCTAAAGCCAGACTTTTCCATCAGGCCCAAGGGCAGGAGGATCCGGAAGTGATCCCTGACTTTCTCGATTCGATACATGTTTCTCACCCCCTACCGAAATTTTCTGCCGCGCACTCCGTATCCTCCGTGCACGGTTCGTCTTACTCTCCCCGAACCGTGAACGGAGCGGAGCGGAGTTCACGGCAAAAGATATCCGTGATCACTTTCCCCGTCCGGTCCGAAAGAATGATTTCCCGCTTTTCCGCTCCGAGATATTTGAGATGCACCTCGACCGCATCCTCCGGCCACAGGGAATGCGCCCGCTCGGCCCACTCCACGAGGCAGACCCCGTCTCCATAGAAATACTCCTCGTATCCCAGATCGAACAACTCCTCCGCATCCCGAAGCCGATACAGATCGAAGTGATAGACCGGCAACCGGCCCTCGTATTCGTGAATGAGCACAAAGCTCGGACTGGTCACGTATTCCTTGACACCCAACCCCCGACAGATCCCCTGCGCCAGACACGTTTTCCCGGATCCCAACTCCCCGATAAGCCCCACCACCGTCCCCGGAACCAGGCACGCTCCCAATTCCACCCCCACCCGCTGCGTCTCCCCGGCCCCTCTTGTCTTCCAGATCATAGTTTTCATTCGCCACGAAGTCACAAAGGCAAACTACAGGGACCAGGGGCCAGGGGTTAGGGGGCGGGGCCGCCCTGCTCCCTGACCCCTGCTCCCTGATTTCCGTTTTACTATTTCCCCTTCATCACCACCACCGGCAGGATCATCTCTTCTAAAGAAATCCCTCCGTGCTGGAAGCTGTCCCGGTATTGACGCTCGTATTCGTGGAATTTGCTGGGATATACGAAATAGAAGTCCTCTTTGGCGATGATGAAGTTGGTGCTCATCCCCATACTGGGCAGTTTATACTCCGACGGGTCCCGGATGAGGAGGGCCTGTCTGCGGTCGCAATTGAGATTGCTGCCGTATTTGTACCGCAGATTCGTCGAGGTGCCGCGATTGCCCCGGGCGATGGTGGCTCGCGTGCCCAATACGCTTCCGTGATCCGTGGTGAGCACCACCACCGCGTCGGTTTCCGCCACCCGGCGAAGCATCTCGAACAGGCTGGAGTGCTTAAACCACGAAAGCGTCAGGGATCGGAAGGCTGCCTCGTTCGGAGCGATTTCCTGCAGAATGTCCGACTCGGACCGGCCGTGGGCCAGGATGTCAATAAAATTGAACACCACCGCGGTCAAGGGAATAGAGGCAAAAGAATGAATTCTCCGGACCAGGCTGCGTCCCTCCGCTACGTCCAGCACCTTGCCATACCGGGTTTGCGAAACGGATTTCAGCCCCATCCGTTCCAATTGGAGGTCCATCAACTGGTGTTCGTGTCGGTTCAGGCTCCGGTCGTCATCCTGCCCCGATTGCCAGAGCTTTGGATACTGCTCCGCCAATTCGCTCGGGAAGAGACCGCTGAAAATGGCGTTTCGCGAGTACGGAGTGGCCGTGGGCAAGATGGAATAGTGATAGTCGCGCCGGATGGTGAAAAACTCCGCCAACAGAGGCTCGATGGCCAGCCAGTGATCTAAGCGCAGACAATCCACCACGATAAAAAACACCTGTTTCCCGGCCGTTAGATGAGGAACCACGAATTCCGACAGCACATCCACCGAAAGCGGTGGCGGATCTTCCTCTCTTAACCAACTCCGATACATGCGCTCGATGTAGATGCCGAATTCCAGATCGCACTCCTTGCGATGATCCCGATGCATCTGCCGAAGTCCCGCATCCCGAAAGCGTTCGATTTCCAGGTCCCACTCGGACAGATGGCCGTGAATGTCTATCCAGTCTCGCCAGTGCAACGGCCCGGAGAGCAATGCCCGAATGCGGTTGAACTCGGAGACATAGTCCCGTCCGATGCGATCCTCCCGGATGTGCTTGGCGTCGAGGATGCGCTTGCATGTGGACAAGATCTGACTGGGATTGACCGGCTTGATCAAAAAATCGTCTATCCGCTGTCCGATGGCGTCCTCCATCAATTCTTCGGCTTCGCTCTTCGTGATCATAATCACGGGAATGTTGGGATTGATTTCGTGAAGTTCGGCCAACGTCGAAAGGCCGTCCCGCCCGGACATCATCTCATCCAACAGGATCACGTCGAAGGAGCGTTTCCGAACCAGCGCCACCGCATCGTCCCCATTGGAAACCGGAGTCACCTTATATCCTCGTTCGGACAGAAAAATAATGTGCGACTGCAAGAGATCAATTTCGTCATCTATCCAGAGGATGTCTCGTTCCATATCCATACCAAACTCCTCTTCCCATCTTCACCACCCCATTTGTTATTGGTGAGTGGTGAGTGGTGAGTGGTGCGCAATCACCACTCACCCAGTCGGGACAGGTAAATCCACCACCATCGTCGTCCCCTCGCCCAAGATGCTTTCCTTCAAATAAACCTTTCCCCCGTGATATTCCTCCACAATCCGTTTCACGAAGGCGAGTCCCAGTCCCCAGCCGTAGTTCTTGGTGGTATAGCCGGGTCGGAAAATTTTTTTTCGCTCCTTCGACGATATGCCTCTCCCGTTATCCTTGAATTCGATGCGGACTTTACGGGTTTCCGCCCGGACTCGGATGCGGATTTCCGCGTCTCTGTTCGTGCGATCCATCGCGTCCATGGCGTTTTTCATGAGGTTTTCAAAGGCCCATCCCAAAAGCTCCCGGTTGACCGGCACTTCGGGGACCTCCTCGTACTCCTCAAATATCCGGACGTCGCGCCCGAGTTGGGGAAGGCGATCTTTCATATAGGAGATGATCTCCGACACGATGGGCACGATGTTTTGGATTTTTAGTTCCGGCACCGATCCGATGAGGTTGAACCGGGAGGCCATGCGCGTCATCCGGTGCACGTCCTGCTCCATAGAGGCCAGGATGCGGTCGAATTTTCGAAAGCTCTCCCTGCGTTCCTGAGTCCACATCGGCTCTAACTCCGCCTTCATCAATTCCCGCCAGCCGAACAGGGCCGAGCGGGGGGTTCCCAATTGATGGGCGGTTTCTTTGGCCATCCCGACCCAGATGTAGCGCTGCTCGCTGTTTTTGATGTTTCGGAAGCCCAGGAAGCCGATAAAGAGAAACAACAGAATGGTCCCCATCTCGATGAGAGGCATCCATCGGAGCCGGTTGAGCGCGTAAGATTCGCCGTAATGCAGATAGCCGAACAGGCCTCCCATCCGGTCTATTTTGACCTTCACGTCCGGGGTCAATCGGTCCAATCGGTCCACGGGAACCCGCAGGGGGATCGGATCGTTCCACCTATCCATCTTTCTTATTAGTTCCCGGAGGCGCGCCCTGGAATCGGAGGAGACATCTTCCAGTCCCACGCCGACGCCCTGCCATGCAACCAGGCTGTCGTCTATGGTCGTAATGATGACCGGATAGGTGGTTCTTTCGATCACTTCCTGAAAAATGAAGCTCAGATCGTCGTCGCTTGCCAGTTCCGAAGCCGCGTACGCATAAATTTTGGCATAGATGTCCGAAGTGATTTTTTCGTGATCTTTCAGTTGTCTCAGCACCAATTGCATATGAACGAGATAGATGAGAACCAGCAGTATGGCAACCACAAACAGGGATCCCTTGAACGTGGCACCCGCCTTGTACCGCCTTTTTTGAGGGGTGCCGTTGCGCTCTTTAGAGCGCTTCGACATCCGCTGGCGCATCCATTGCAGCATGATTTTCCGCCTATTTTTTCCATTTGCGAATCGGCGCCTGACCGGAGCGGCAAATTTCAAAACCCAACCCGCCTCATCACCAAAACAGAACCCCTTGACATGCTTCCGCCAAAGGGGTTTTTCTCATAGAGACAGCGATAACGAAACGGCCTTTGCAATAGACCCGAACCATGCCATATCCTTCTCCCTGCGGACTTAACGATGCGATTCAAGTCGTTCGACAATGCAGGATTCGAGGGAAACCACCTGTTCTTCCAAAAGCCGTAGTTTCTCCAGGGCCATCCCGGGTACAGACGGGCACTCCCCCAACTCCGGGGGATCCGCTTCCCTCAGTGATTTTCGCTCAGGCGCTTCAGGTTTCCGCGTTTCCGCTTCTTCCAAAGGCTTCCGTTCGGTGGGTTCGGTTTCCGGGATGTTCACTTCCTCCGGAGATTCCCGCTCAGGAGCCTCTGTTTCCTGCGTTTCCTTCTTCTCGGATATCTCCCACGCGGAGGGGGGGGACTCCCGATCTTTTGTTTGTTCCAGAGCTTCAGGAGGAACCATCGAGGATTCCAACTCCGCGTCGCGCCGCTCCTCATCCAAATACGCAAACAACGCATCAAAGGAGTCCTCTTTCGGGGTCTGGCGGGCATCCTGTTCCCCGGTTAGAGCGCCCGCATCCTCGGATGTTTCCGATTCAGGCCGCGGTGCTTTTTTTTGGGACCTCAGGAAGCTCCAGAAGCCTTTTTTAGAACGTTTCCTCGACATGGTCGGTCGTTTCTCCTATCCCGAATTATTCATACATCCGGGGTGTTACGCCCGGCCGTGGGCTTTGCTCAGAAGAAGAATCCTGAAGGGGAAATAGCAACTTTTTCCCTTCCGAAGTTATGAATAATTCGGGCTATGCAGCCCCGTCTTCTTCAACAGGTGCGACTCCCCCATAAGCTTTTGCAAGTTCAGCCTGTGCCTTCTGGATCCGGTGACGGAGCATGCCGATCTGAGCCTTCCCGTCGGCCACGACGAACAACAGCAATTCCGCGCTCACCCGATGCACCACGATCAAGCCCCCCTCGAACTGGATCCACATCTGGACAAATTCCCGAATGTCCCGATAGGCTCCCAGACTTTCCGAAAGCCTCAAAGCGATCATGCTCGCCCGGGAAAATACGTCTTCGTCCTCCGGTTCGATGCGAATCCGATCCAGCACCGCTCCATCCGTGCGGATAATCGCAGCCGCCTTGACACCGCCCGCACTCGTAAGTTTTGACAACACCCCTCGTGATTCCGACATTCCATTATCTCCATAAGCTTGAATTCGAACATAAACTCAAAGCAGTTCCGCCAATTTCACCTTATGCCGTTTCGCCGCATATCGGATCATTCCCAAATTGGCGTCCGCTCCGGCCACAATGACCAAAAAATAGTCGTCGGACAGGAATTCCAGCGCGGCCAATCCCTGCTCAAGCTGGATGGCCACCTGGACCACCTTCCCGGCATCCAACTGTTCCGCCAGCGATTCCGGCATCTTCAAAGCGTTTGAAGCAATGGCTCCGATGGCATCCACGTCCCCGCCCAATCCCTCCGTCCGGCTCAAGACCAAGCCATCTCTGCCCACCACCATCGCTCCTATCGCCTCGGACGTCTCTACAAAAGCCGCCAATGCGTTTTCCATCGTATCCATCCGAGTCCTCCTCTTTTTGTCACCGGTTCCGGGGATTACACAGCACAGCAAAGCCGCAAGCGAAGAATTGGCTGCAAAGGCACAGAGGAACAAAGGCACAAAGAAAATCGAATCGGATTCCGAGGAGCCTACCAGGCGAAAT
This sequence comes from Candidatus Latescibacterota bacterium, assembly GCA_030613045.1. Taxonomy (GTDB): domain Bacteria; phylum Latescibacterota; class 4484-107; order 4484-107; family 4484-107; genus 4484-107. The sequence continues at coordinate 12,969 of JAUWMS010000015.1, forward strand.
CGGTTCAAGAAATTCCGCGGGCTTGTAGCACCAAGTGCAAGGTTTTAATCCGATTTCATCGGCTTTTCCCGCGCCGGGCGATGTCAGTCCGCCGTTTTGTGCGTCAACTGTTCCGTCTGATCTATCGTCCACACATCCGCGCCGCCATCTCCCTCCAAGTCCTCGCAAAAGGCCTTTGCCGTAAATGAAACGCTGTCCGCGGATGTGATCTCGTAGGTATATTTTGACTCCGGGGGAGCCTTGAATTCCAGGGTTCCCAAATCCGCTGTGTAGGTTCGGTGATGCTGCTTATACCACTGTACCGAAGTGTAAATTTGCCCGCGCCATCGTTTCGCCTCCGCCGTCGGATCCTTGGTGAATCGGGGCCGCAGAATAACGGCGATGATGCCTATGATCAGCAGCACGATCAGTACTTCGATCCACGTAACTCCCTGACGACCGCTTCTCGACATAGCCTGCTCCTCCAAA
>JAUWMS010000461.1 GCA_030613045.1 Candidatus Latescibacterota bacterium
GTCTTTCATCTGATCGTAGGTCTTCTGATCGTCGTCCAAGAGCCACACGTAGTCCTCACGCGCTTTGCCCGCCTGCTGGGAGCGATCTATCATCCCCCGGATATCGTCCATCGAATACCCATCGAGCCGCGTTACGAGATAGGAGAGTGTCAGGCCGTTCGAGTCGGAAAAGTGCGCGCCATCGAAGCGATAGTCCAGAGTGAGGTCCGGATCGGCGTTGTAATAGGGATTCCGGATGCGCCCGTCAATTTCGTATTCCTGGAACAACAGCGCGACCGCCGCATCCACGGAGCTGTAATCCACCTGCCGAATATACGTACCCCCGTCGTACTGCCGGATTTTCAGAGGCACGCCCTTGGTCAGCACGATGTAGCGGATGGCGTGTTTGAGCGGCTCGCCCCGGTCGTTGGTGTGATTCGTCAAATACTGCTCTATGGCCTGCCTGATGTAGGAGGTTTCCTCATACAGCCCCTCCGTATCGTAGTTGCGATCGTACTCGGGTCGCGTGATCTCCTCGTCCGTGCTCACGTGGATGGGGACGAGGTTGACCTCGGGGCCCTCTCTGACTTCCTGATAATACCGGGCGATCTCGATTCCGTCCGGGACGCCGTTTTCGTTCTCGTCCTCCACGTAGTTCGCGTTGTACACCACCAACACGTCTTCTCCGGTGGGAACGTCCGCATGCGTCGGAGACTGGGTGGCCTGGGGTGCAGTGACCTTGGCCATGCCCTCCTCATCGTTGATCAGGGCCGATGCGGAAGCAGACAGCGAAAGAGCAATTAGCAATGACAGGATGGATGACAGCCGTTTCATGATGACCTCCTCGTTATGGATGAAATGATCACCAAGCGGTGATCCCTTCATCCCTGGTGGATACTTCGCACGCTCAACGAGGGGGTATTGCAACGGCCATGCCACGTCCGAAAAAGTCAAAAAAAAAGCCACTCAGCATAGAGCTAAGTGGCTTGGAAAGACAAGGTTATAAATAACAGAAAACAGTTGTTCAAAAGAATGCTATCCGATCCCGGGACGCGGATTGTAGCGGATCTCGTCATATCCGAAGAGCGGGACGAAATTTTCTACGGTATCTAACGACCTATGGGACAGCATGTTACAAATAGTGTAGCGCATTTCGTCTGTGGTGTAGGGAGATTCGTCTCTGGTGATTTCGGATTGCGGATAGCGGATCTGAGACCTTATAGAGCACTTTGTCATTGCGAGCGGCAGCGAAGCCATCTCCGTGTTTGTTGCATTTAACTACGGGATGGCGCTCGTCACTCCATTCCTCGAAATGACCATAAATGTTTTGAGGGTATATACGCACTTTGTTTGATCCGTGAAAATCCGTGGTTTCCGTGGCCCATCGCTTTTGGACCTTGGTTGCGGCTTTGCCGCGCTCTGTTTCCGTGGCGCGTCTTTGGTTACGCAATTCCATACTTCCGCAGTTTTGAGTGCAGGGTGGTCCGGTGTATGTTCAGCGCTCCGGCGGCCTGGCTTATGTTTCCCTCGCAGGTCTCCAGCGCATCCAGGATCAGGCCCTTCTCGTAGGTCTCCACAATCTTGGGGAGCGAGCGGCCTTCTTCGGCGGGAAGCGCACGGGTTTCGTTGTCGCCCCGAATGGCCTGCGGGAGATCCTCCCACGTGATCGTCCCGTTCTTCGCCATGATTATCCCCTGCTCGATGGCATTTATCAGTTCCCGAACATTGCCCGGCCAGTCGTATTCCATCATGGCGTGGAACGCCCGTTTGGAGACCTTGCGCACCTCCCGGCCCGTCTTTTGGCGAAGTTTCTCCAAAAAATGCTCCAGCAGAAGCGGAAGGTCCTCCATCCGCTCCCGGAGGAGCGGCATCCGGATGGGAATCACGTTCAGCCGATAAAAAAGATCCTGACGAAACGTTCCCTCCGAAACGGCCTGATCGAGATTTCGGTTCGTGGCCGCGATGATGCGGACGTCCACTGAAGTCGTCTTCGTTCCGCCCACCCGCTCGAACTCGCCCTCCTGAAGCACCCGGAGCAGCTTGGGCTGAATCTCCAACGGCATATCGCCCACCTCGTCGAGAAACAGCGTGCCCGAATCCGCCAGCTCGAAGCGTCCGGGCTTGTCCTTGATCGCGCCCGTGAAGGCCCCCCGCACGTGTCCGAACAGTTCGCTTTCCAGCAGATTGGCGGTCAGCGCGGAGCAATTGACGGTGATCATCTTCTCGGTCGAGCGTGGGCTGCCAAAGTGGATGGCATTCGCCACCAGTTCCTTGCCGGTTCCGCTCTCTCCCTGAATCAACACCGTGGAATTCGTGCCGGCCACCGCCTCCACGATCTCATAGATCTCCAGCATCCGCCCGCTCCGGCCGATGATATTGGCAAAGCCGTATTTCTCCTCCACCTTCTCCCGGAGGTACGCATTTTCGTCCAACAGCTTGCGCCGCTCCATTATCTTGTCCACAACGAGTGAAATCTGATCGAACGCGATGGGCTTGAGGATATAATCCGAGGCGCCCAGCTTCATGGCCTCCACGGCATTCTCGATCGTGCCGTACGACGTCATCACGATAACGGCGGTGTCCGGCCAGTGCTCCCGCAACCGGTCCAACAGGACCATCCCGTCCATCTCCGGCATTTTCAGATCGGTCATCACAATGTCGAAGGATGCCCGTTGAAGCTGGATGATGGCCTCTACGCCGTTGGCCGCCTCTGAGGTCTCAAATCCCATAAGGTCGAAAAAATCGCGTACGGTACCGAGCAGATCGGGTTCGTCGTCCACGATCAGGATGGTCGGCTTTGCATTGGCGCCCGGAGCGATTTGTTTCATAGCACTTTCGATTGGTGAATGGTGATTGGTCGTAGGGGCGATCCTTGTGATCGCCGGATGCCGGTGAAACCAGGATCCGGCCCTGCAATGCTATCCGTCAAAGACACTTGGACCGGACCTTACTATCCAGCGACTGAATTCTCGCAAAAAGGGGGCCAGAAATCTCGAGGAGCGCCATTTGCATCCATGTAAGTTGCGTAATCCACAATAGAAACAATCGCATAAAATAAGGGCGCAACCTTCTGCGCCCCAATTTCATCCTCCGATATACGGAGAAATACGGACTATTTTTCCACATAGGGGCACCATTTTTCACGACATGCCCCTATTGCGACACCAATCACCAACGTGCGCTTCATGCACGGTTTG
>JAUWMS010000424.1 GCA_030613045.1 Candidatus Latescibacterota bacterium
CTTTCTCGTTTTCTCTGCGTCCCACTTTCACAATTATCTGTTCCTTCAAAGTCCCTTCATCATCACCAGCGCATCTTCCATCGGGCGAAGATAATACGCCTTGCGAATGGCCACTTCACGGAAGCCATGCGCCCGATAGAGAGACTGCGCGGCTTCGTTGGAGACCCGGACTTCGAGGGTAAGCCGGGGCACGTGCTCCTGCCCGGCCTTCTTCAGAATAACCTGCAACAACGCGCTCCCGATGTTTTTTCCGCGATGCGCCTCCGCTACGGCCAGATTCCCGATGTGCACCTCTTCGCTCAGAAACCACGCCATCGCATAGCCCGCCAGACGACCGCTTACCCTTCCTACAATGGCCTGACAGTCCGGCTCTGAAATAGCTTCGACGAATTCCCCTCTGGGCCACGGATTTGAAAAGGTCTCCCGCTCGATGCGAAGCACTTCGGGAAGATCCTCCGACCGCATCGGGCGAATCTCTACGATGGTGTCCCTTCCGGGTAGCTCTATGTCCATCTCTGCACGAGGCTTAGTGAATGGTGATTGGTGATTGGTGATTGGTGCGGCGTAATTCGTCTCGTTCTCACGATCCGGCATAGGGATGCAGTTGCGGCGCTCTGCGCCGCCCGTTTTAGCGCGGCGACGCTCCTGGGCGCCTTCCAAGCTGGATATGGGTATCTCACGCCTCACGTTTTACGCCTCACGCTTCACGTTTCACGTTTTACGCACCCATTTACCCATATAATCCCGCCCTCGATATGCCTCCACCATCTTCGGGTCCAGAGGATACGCGCCGAACTCCCGCGCCGCTTCCACCATCGTACGGTAGTTCTCCGGCTTTACGCCGGGATGGATGCTGTTGCTGGAGGCCAGTATGTGCCCGCCTCCGACCGAGGCTTTGGCGAGGGTCTCTTTTACCGCGGCGATCACGTCCTCTTTGGAGCCGTGAGGCAGAATCTACGTGCAATCCACGTTTCCACCCACCGCGCTGCGATCCGCGTACAGGGACTTCACCTCCCCGATGTCCATGCCCGCCATCGGCTCGATGGGATCCAGACCATCCAGTCCCGTGCCCACGATCATGTCCATGATTTTCCACAAATTTCCATCCGTGTGCTTGATAAAGGGGAGTCCGTGGGTATGGGCCACCTCCACCGCGCGGGTCAGATAGGGCAACACAAAACGCTCGAAGTGCACCGGCGACATTAACGTGCTCTCCCGGGAAGCGTAGTCGTCCCCGGTCAGGAGAATATCCGCTCCCACCTCAGCGGCACGGGCCAGCACCCGCCATTTGTACGCCCAGATCATCTCCGAAAGCCGATCCACGAACGTCGGATTGAGCACGTAATTCAGGAACAGCTTATCCATCCCGCCCAACAAATAGTGGGAGAACTCGAACGTTTCGTGGCCCAGAAAAACAAGGGCACGCTCTCCCTTGAACCGCTTCACCGCCGCTTCCAGAGATTGAAGCCGGTGATCCGCATCGGGATCCGGCGGCGTGTACCGGTCCAGATCCCGCTCCTCCCGAATCGGTCCCCCGGAGGGGTACGCCACCCCGTTCGGCTCCACCTTCCAGACGATGCCCCACTCGTCCCGGTACGTGTCCTGATCGAGCCACTCCACGACCCGCTGATCCTCGAAGATCGTAAGCCCGTCCAGATCCTCGCGCTCCACAAAATCCCAATAGGAAATGTCCCCATAAAGCGCGCGAATCACCGGCTCGTTCACGATCAATTCCCACACCGGCACCCGATCCGGCTCCTCCCGCCTCAGCGCGGTCATCATTCTTTCCATCCCTTCCAAACGGCATCACCTCCCCATTGTAAAAATTGCCAAAATTTCAAAAATTGCCAAAATTATCCACATCCTCCACCCCCCAGACAATCTTTGAAATCTGGTTTCTCCGACATGTTTGCGGCGCGTTCCCTCAACTCAAGTATGATCGAGGGTTTTAGAACTCGAAGAGCAAGGTTGGTGACGCAGAGTGTCAAGCTTTCGTTCCTACGCAGAGCGTGGGAAACGAGACGGAAATTACGCACACCTCCAGGCAATTTTTGAAATTTTATTTGTCGTCCCTCGTCCAGCCTTCCATCCGCTCCGCCAAATGCTCCCTCAACTCCGCAATCTTCACCCGCACCTGCTCCATCGTGTCCCGATCCCGCACGGTGACGGTATCGTTCTCCAGCGTCTCGGAATCCACCGTGATGCCAAAAGGCGTTCCGGCCTCATCCATGCGGCGATATCGCCGTCCCACGGAGCCTCCCTCATCGTAGAATACGGCGAAGTGCGGTTGCAGCGTCTCAACGATCCGGCGGGCTTTCTCCGGCATGCCGTCGCGCTTCACGAGGGGGAAGATCGCGGCCTTGATCGGAGCCAGCTTGGGATGAAGCCGCAGCACCACCCGCGTTTCGCCACGCACGGTCTCCTCGTCGAACGCATCCACGAGGAATACAAGCACCGCGCGATCCACGCCACCGGAGGGTTCGATCACAAAGGGCACGACCTTTTCATGGGTCTGATCGTTGAAATACTCCAGCCGCTTCCCGCTGGATCGGGTGTGCTGCCTCAGATCGTAGTCCGTGCGATTGGCAATGCCCTCCAACTCCTTCCATCCGAAAGGAAACGCATACTCGATGTCCGTGCAGGCTTTGGCATAGTGCGCCAAGTCCTCTTCGCCGTGCGCTTCGAGCCGAAGCTTCTCCGCCCGGACGCCGTAACGGAGGTACCAATCGAAGCGCTCTTTGATCCACGTTTCGTACCACTGTTCGTCCGTGCCCGGCTCCACGAAATACTCGATCTCCATCTGCTCGAATTCCCGGGTGCGAAAGATGAAGTTGCCCGGCGTGATCTCGTTGCGGAAGGATTTTCCGATCTGCGCGATGCCGAAGGGCAGCTTCATCCGCATGGACGCCTGCACGTTGAGAAAATTCACAAAAATGCCCTGAGCGGTCTCCGGACGCATATAGACCACCGAAGAGTCGTCTTCCACCGGCCCCATAAACGTTTTAAACATCATGTTAAACTGCCTCGGCTCGGTCAACTCCCCGCCGCAGTTGGGACACACGTTCTCCTCCAGATCGTCGAAGCGGAAACGTTTCTTGCAGGATTTGCAGTCCACCATCGGATCGGAGAAGCTGTCCACGTGCCCCGAAGCCTCCCATACTTTGGGATGCATCAGGATGCTGGAATCCAGGCCCACGATGTCCTCCCGATTGCGCACCACGTCGTTCCACCACGCCGCCTTCACGTTGCGCTTCAACTCCACGCCGAGGGGACCGTAATCCCAGCAGCTATTCAGCCCTCCGTAGATTTCGCTGGATTGAAAGATGAACCCTCTCCGCTTGCACAGAGAGACGATTTTTTCCATAAGGTCCGGGGTTTTGGATTTGGCCATGTTTCCTCCGTTGTTAGTTGATAGTTGTCAGAGGTCAGAGGTCAGAGGTCAGAAG
>JAUWMS010000188.1 GCA_030613045.1 Candidatus Latescibacterota bacterium
CATGAAACGGGCGCTCCGGTTGTCCGAACGAGCGCGGGGACAGACCAGCCCGAATCCTCTCGTGGGTGCGGTCCTTGTGCGGGACGGGCGGATCGTGGGCGCGGGCTATCATCGCCGCGCCGGGGAACCTCATGCGGAGGCGGGCGCTTTGGATCGGGCGGGCGCGCAGGCCGAAGGAGCCGCGTTGTACGTGAGTTTAGAGCCCTGCTGCCACTATGGTCGGACCCCGCCGTGCGTGGATCGGATTATCGAGCGGGGTGTCTCGGAGGTGGTGTGCGCGCTGACAGATCCGGATCCACGGGTCTCCGGCAGAGGGATCGAGAAGCTGAGGGAGGCAGGCATCGAGGTCCAGCTCGGCGTATTGGAGGACGCGGCGCGGAAGACAAACGAGGTGTATCTCAAATACATTACCACCGGCATGCCCTTCGTGATCCTGAAGCTGGCTCAGTCCTTAGATGGCCGGATCGCCACGCATACAGGGGACTCGAAGTGGATTACCGGAGAGCAGGCGCGGCGCTTTGTCCACCGGCTTCGGAGTCAGGCGGACGCTGTGATGGTGGGTGTGGACACGGTGATCCGGGACGATCCGCAGCTCAACGTGCGTTGGGTGAAGGGGAAGCATCCCTTCAAGATCATCCTGGACACCCGACTTCGCATTCCAATGGCGGCTCAGGTTTTCGGAGGAGAACGGACGATTCTCGCCACCACGGAGCGATCTTCGGAGGAGCAGCGAAAGCTCGTCGAGGAAAAAGGCGCCCAGGTCTGGATCCTGCCGGAACGGGACGGTCATGTGGACCTCACCGAGGCCATGCGAAAAGCCGGACGAGAAGGCATCACGAGCATCCTGATCGAAGGCGGCTCGAAGGTGGCGACCTCGGCGCTCAAGGCCGGAGTCGTGGATAAGCTCATGATCTTCATCGCGCCGAAGCTGATCGGAGCAGGCACGGATGCTATCGGAGATTTGGGAATCGCCCGGATCGAAGAGGCCATTGAGTTGGAAGACGTGAAGCTGAGAAAAATCGGAGAGGATGTGCTCTACACTGCTACGATTTCAAAGATTTCAAAAATTGGGTGCGGGTGCTCCTAGGCAATCTTTGAACTCTTTGAACTCTTTGAAATTTAGGCAATGGGGCCGGGAAAGGGGGGTGGCTTGTTTACAGGCATCATCGAAGAAACAGGAACGGTGCTCGATTTGAGGCGGATGGCCGACTTTCAGCAGATGACCGTCCAAGCGGCTCTTGTGCTGGAAGGCACCAAGCTCGGAGACAGCATCAACGTCGAGGGAGTATGCCAGACGGTGGTGGAGATAAAGGACGCGGCGTTTGTCGTCGAGTCCGTCCGGGAGACGTTGGAGCGGACGACATTAGGTGCGCTCCGGCGCGGCGATCTCGTCAATTTGGAGCGGTCGCTTCGCCTGTCGGATCGGCTGGGAGGGCACCTCGTGATGGGGCACGTGGACGGCGTAGCCCGGATCGTGCAGCGGACGGATCGGCCTCAGGGCGCGCTTTTCGGTTTTGAACTGTCCGAGACTCTGATGAAGTACATCGCCCCGAGAGGCTCTGTGGCCATAGATGGCATCAGCCTGACCGTCGTATCCGCATCCGGGACGCGCTTCGAGGTTTCGATCATCCCGCATACCTTGGCAGAAACTACGCTATTCCACAAACGAGTCGGAGACCGCGTCAACGTGGAGGTGGACATGCTGGCCCGGTATGTGGAGAGCGTGTTGCAAGGAAAGAACCCGGAAAATAGAGAGGGACTGACCATAAATCGACTGGGAAAAATGGGATTTTGAAAAACGTGCTGCGTGATGCGTGATGCGCCAATCACGTTTCACGTTTTACGTTTCACGTCTTTGATAGTCCCAAATGGAAGGGATGAAAATGTCCGATTTCGATTCAATAGAAGACGCCATCGAGGAAATCAAACAGGGCAAGATGGTCATCGTGGTGGACGACGAAGACCGGGAGAACGAAGGGGATCTGGTGATGGCCGCGGAGTGTGTGACGCCGCAGGCGATCAATTTTATGCTCACGCATGGCCGGGGGATCATCTGCCTGCCCGCCTCGGAAGCGCGGATGGAGACGCTTGAGCTGGATATGATGGTGGAGAAAAACACCGCGCTTTTGGGAACGCCGTTCACGGTGAGCATAGACGCGGCGGAGAACACCACCACAGGCGTTTCCGCGCGCGACCGGGCGCAGACGATCCGCAAGTTCGTAGATCCTCAGGCCCGTCCGGAGGATTTTGCGCGTCCGGGCCACGTGTTCCCGCTCAAGGCGCAGCCCGGAGGCGTGCTGACGAGAGCCGGGCACACCGAAGCAACGGTGGATCTGGCGCGTTTGGCGGGCCTGACTCCCGCGGGCATCCTGTGTGAGATTATGGACGAGGACGGCGAGATGTCCCGGGTGCCTCAGCTGCAGAAGATGGCCAAAGCATTCGGGCTTAAATTTATCAGCATCAAGGATCTGATCGCGTATCGGTCCCGGAAGGAGAAATTGGTGACCTGTGTGGTTCAGGTGGATTTCCCCACGAAGTTCGGGGAGTTCAAGTTGCACATGTACGAGAGCACCGTAGATGAACACCACCACTTAGCGTTGGTCAAGGGCGATGTCGCCGATGGAAAATCCGTGTTGGTGCGCATCCATTCGGAATGCCTGACCGGAGACGTGTTCGGCTCTTGCCGGTGCGATTGCGGCGATCAGTTGGCCCGGTCGTTGAGGATGATCGAGAAAGAGGGGCGCGGCGTGTTCCTCTATATGCGTCAGGAGGGCCGCGGGATCGGACTTCCGAACAAGCTCAAGGCCTACAAGCTGCAGGACAAGGGGTACGATACGGTGGAGGCCAATCTGAAGTTGGGCTTCCCCGCGGATCTGAGAAATTACGGCGTCGGCGCTCAGATTCTATCGGATCTCGGCGTCCGGGAGATCCGGTTGCTGACGAACAATCCGGCAAAGCGCGCGGGCTTAGAGGGATACGGACTCAAGATCGTGGAGCGTGTGTCCATTGAAATATCGCCCAACAAATGGAACACGCGCTATCTCGAAACCAAGCGGGATAAGATGGGGCATATTTTGCAACTGTTGCCATCGGAATAAAACGTGAAGCGTGAAACGTGAAACGTAACAGGATAACCTCCCGCAGGTTACGAACCTGCGGGAAGTTTAGAGCGGATGGGAGGAAAACGTCATGGTCAAAATTTACGAGGGAGAGCTTTCGGCGGTGGGGAAGCGGTTCGGGATCGTGGTGAGCCGCTTCAACGAACTGATTTCGAGAAAATTGCTGGATGGCGCGTTGGACTGTCTGAAGCGGCATCAGGCGGAGGAAGACTACATCGAGATCGCGTGGGTTCCGGGCGCGTTCGAGATTCCCCTGACCGCGAAGAAAATGGCGGAGTCCGGCAAGTATGACGCGATCCTGTGTCTCGGTGCGGTGATTCGCGGGAGCACCCCGCACTTCGACTACGTGGCTGCGGAGGCTTCCAAGGGCATCGCCCACGCGGGCATGGACACAGGCGTTCCGGTGATGTTCGGCGTCATCACCACGGACACCGTGGAGCAGGCCATAGACCGGGCCGGAATCCGCGTCGGCAACAAGGGATGGGATGCGGCGTTGGGCGCGATCGAGATGGTCAATCTGTTCGATGCGTTGGCGCAGTGAACCAAGACAGCGATTTTCAAAGTTTTGAAGACTTTGGAAATCTTCAAACGCTGCATTCTCCGTGTCTCTGCGGTGGAACAGAAGGAAAAACAAAATAATGGCAACGAGAAGAATGGCCCGGGAAGTGGCATTAAAAGCTCTGTACGCAGCCGATAGTTCCGGGGAACTCGATCCCGGTCTAATGGAGCGCCTCGCTTCGGAGGAGAAGCTGTCCGACCGCCTTCGGGATTTCGCACGCACCCTCTGCCGGACAGCTTGGGAGAACCGGGTGGAGTACGACGACCTGATCGCCGGGAAGGCCGAGCATTGGGCCTTGCATCGGATCGTCCGCATGGACCGGATCATCCTGAGGATGGCCCTCACGGAATTTTTCGTCTTCAAAGATGTCCCCCAAAAAGTGATCCTCGACGAGGCCATCGAACTGGCGCGAGTGTATAGCACGGATAAATCCCCGGGTTTTGTGAATGGCGTTTTGGATGCGCTGATTATTCCGGTGGAGGGGGAGCAGGAAAGTTCAAATGACGAAGCTCAAATGACAAATGAATGTCAAATGCCAAAGCCCGAATGACAAATTTTTGGACCAGGCCTTTGTCATTCGGATTTTGATAGTTGACATTCCCCGATGGAGGGGCTATGCGCTACGGAATCATCTCCGATATTCACGGTAACTTAGAGGCCTTGCACGCTGTCCTGGAGCATTTGAGCCAGGAGCGGATTGATCGGTACGTCTGCCTCGGCGATCTGGTCGGATACGGGGCGAATCCGAACGAATGTGTGGCGTTGGTGCGGGAGCTTACCGATTGGGTGATCGCAGGCAATCACGATTGGGTGGCTGTGGGGTTGGCCGACAGCCGCGCCTTCAACCCGCATGCAAAAAACGCGGCGCTTTGGACGGCCCGATGTTTGACGGAGGAGCACCGGAGCTATCTTTGCAGCCTGCCGCTGAAACGGCCCGATGGCGAATTTCTCTTCGTCCATTCCACGCCGGAAGAGCACGGACGATGGCGCTACATCCTTTCCCCGAATGAAGCCGGGAAGCATTTCGACACACTGAACGCCCAAATCTGTTTCATCGGGCATTCGCATCGGCCGGTCGTGTTTGCACAGGATGACGACGGGCAAGTGCTGGTGTTGGGGACGGATTTTCGTATCAAGCCCAATTGGAAATATATCGTCAATGTGGGCAGTGTGGGCCAGCCGAGAGACGGGGATCCGAGAGCCTCTTATGCGGTTTTCGACACGGAGGAAACCACGGTGGAGATCAAGCGTGTCCGCTACGACATAGAAAAGGCCCAGCAAAAAATCCGACGGGCGGGACTGCCGGACATCGAGGCGGAACGACTGGCCTACGGTGAGTAGGGCGTGCAGCGTAAGGCGGAGTGCGTGGTTTTTAATCCAAAATCCGCAGGCCGAAATCATTTTCAGGGAGGTGCATCACCATGTTTTCCAAACTAATAACAAAATTTTTCGGCAATAAATACGAACGGGACCTTAAGAAGATTCAGCCGATTGTGGAGGAGATCAATCGGATCTATGAAACGCTGCACGAAATCCCGGACGAAGAACTGAAAACGAAAACCGCTCAATTCAAGGCTCGTATCGCGGAGGAACGGGAGGCGATCAGGCAGCAGATGACGGAAACGGGGGAATCGGAGGAGGAAGTCGAGAAGGCAGTGAAGGCCGGGGAGCAGGCGATTTTGGACGAAATCCTCCCGGAAGCCTACGCGATGGTCAAGGAGGCCTGCCGGCGCTTGGTGGGCGAGTCGTGGGTGGTCAGCGGGCAAAAGGTTACGTGGGATATGATTCCGTACGACGTGCAATTGATCGGAGCCATTGTGCTGCACCAGAGGAAGATCACGGAGATGGCCACGGGTGAAGGAAAGACCCTCGTCGCCACGATGCCCTTGTACCTCAACGCGCTCACGGGACGAGGCGTGCATCTCGTCACCGTAAACGATTATCTGGCCCGCCGCGATCAGGAATGGATGGCGAAGATCTATGAGAACCTGGGATTGACGGTGGATTGTCTGCAAAACGAAATGGATCCGCCCCGGAGAAAAATTGCGTACGCGGCGGACATCACCTACGGCACGAACAACGAGTTCGGCTTCGACTACCTCCGGGACAATTACAGCACGTTCAGGTCGGAGGACAGGGTGCAGCGTCCCTATTATTACGCGATTGTGGATGAGGTGGATTTTGTCCTCATAGACGAAGCGCGCACGCCGCTGATCATCTCCGGGCCGGTGTCCGAATCC
>JAUWMS010000311.1 GCA_030613045.1 Candidatus Latescibacterota bacterium
GACACCCAACTTCCATTGTAACTCACGGGCGGGCCGTCCGCCATCTCAATGAGCTTCGAAAACGCAGGCTCGTGAGCGAACCAGCTCCACTTGGGCCGCCAACTCGTCACCCTGAGCCGCACCGCATCCGGGCCCAACCCGCACCGCATCAAATCGAAGTGATGGATCGCCATATCAATCAACAGCGGATACGCCATCTTCATCCTGAACGATCCCGGCGCAAACTTTGATCCTCTGTGAAAATTGAGCACCACGTACCCCAACGCCCCCAGCGTCTGATCCCGAAGCAGCTTCCGGATCGTCCTCGGCGCCCGATTGTAGCGATAATTCTGACTCACCATAAACACCCGATCCGCCTCCTCCGATGCCCGCACAATCTCCTTGGCGTGCTCTAAAGTATCCGCCAACGGCTTCTCCGACAACACGTGCAATCCCGCCCGAAGCGCCTTTCCCGTCACCTCCGGACGCACCATCGGCGGCGTACTATCCAACAACGCATCCGCATCCACCTTCTTCAACGCCTTATCCAAGTCCGTGAACACCTTCTTTATTCCCAACCGCTTCCCGGTCTCCCGCACGCGCTTCTTATCCACATCCCCCAACGCCACCACCTCCACCTCGTCCGACCGCTGACACACCTCCGTCCAGCCTGCGCCGAAGCCTCCGACGCCCACGTGGATCAGTTTCAAAGACATGGTCTTCTCCTTTCTCTACCGTGAAAAGATACACTCTGCCCTGTCACAACGTGCGTACTCTTTGGCAACGCAGTGCCTCCAACCTGCGTTCCCACGCGGAGCGTGGGAACGAGATGAAAAAATGAAGATTTCCAAAGTCTTCAAGACTTTGGAAATCTAACCACAAGACATCATCCCTCCGTCAACGCCCCATACAACGCCACCCTCCGATCCTCGAACAACGCATTCCGCTCCGTGATCCTCTTATCCCTCGCCAACGTAGGATCAATCTCCACCAGCCGCACACACGCCTCATCCCGATCCGCGCGAACCAACACCTGTCCCTTCGGATCCACAATCTGACTCGATCCGATGAACGTCAGCGTGCTCCCGCCTCGTCGCTCGACTCCGATCCGATTGCACGTGATAGCAAACACGCGATTCTCTATGCACCGCGTCACCATCGCATCCGGACAATACGGCAGCACTAAATTCGCCGGATGACAAATCAGATCCGCGCCCTTCAGCGCCAAAATTCGCGTCGCCTCCGGGAAAATCCAATCGAAGCACACCATCATCCCGATCCGCGCGTCTCCGATGTCAACCACCTCAAATCCCGTATCTCCCGGCTCGAACCACCGCTTCTCCTCATCGAACAAATGCGCCTTCCGATACACATTTACCGCTCCCGAAGGCCGAACCAACACCGCCGCATTAAACACCTTCCCATCCGCGCGCTCCGCCATCCCGGCTACCACGTGTGTGTTCCGCTCCCGCGCCATCTCCCTCCACGCCTGCACCGACGGTCCGTTTGGGATCTCCTCCGCCAAATCCTCCACCTCCTCCTTCGACCGGAACAAATACCCCGTATTGCACAACTCCGGAAGCACCCACAGATCCGCCTCAAGTCCTTCCATCAGTTCAATGGACCGCCGAACGTTCCGATCCTTCTCCCCGAATATCGGCTCAAACTGCACAAATCCGACTCTCATGGTTTCCTCATCGGGATCGTCCTTTAGCCTTCGGTGGACTATGGAAAAGGGGCTATTGGGTTAGGTACTGGAGCCAAGCCAAGCATTCTTGGCACATTCTCCATGGAACACCTACTCACCCACCTCTTCCGGGCTTACGCCATTTCTCTCCAGCCCAAACATGCTTGTTGGAAACCCTGGGAGGCTCCCATCCAGATGGGCAGAAAGTCTAAATCCAACGGGCTCCTGAAGCTGCTCCCAAGAAAAGACACCCCCGGAAGGCTCCAGCACCTCTTCCCGAAGGAACGGCAGAGCCTTTTCGAGTCTCACCGGCATAGCCGGTGGTTTACCTCAAACACGAATTAAGTAATTTTCAAAATGCTCCTGTTATTTCAGTGGTGCTTGTGGCTCGAGACCATCCTCTTCCCCTCCTCGTGAAAGAGTGACGGGGGGAAAGTGTGAAAGTGAGCAATTCGCTGGTGGAATCCCACTTTCCCACTCTCTCACTTTCTCACTTTCTCCAGTTGAGAAGGGAGATTGCTTATTACCAAAAGCTTCGTGGAAATTATTTAACAATTCACAATTGCCAACCTCAGCGCCTGAGTTCTACCCTCACCTCATGCGTCTTCCCATCCTCGAAGATTGGCACCAGGTTGCCCGCCACAGGCTGCTCATCCACAGTGAGTACCACCGTGCCCTTTTCGAGGCCATGGGGATTGTGGATGGTGATACGGTAGCGAGCGCCACGGAAATCACGCTCGATGGAGCATTCCTTCCACGCGGACGGCAGACATGGGGCGATGAGAAGCCCGTCGTATTCGGCACGCACGCCCAAGATCCACTCGATGAGCGCCCGGTAGTACCACCCGCTGGCTCCCGTCATCCACGCGAACTGAGTCTCGCCCGCGCGCGGGTTCTCCGGGCCGATGTACTGATTGGTGAAGACGTATGGCTCGCAGCCGGAATGGGTGGATGGATTGTACGGGCTGTCCGGCATAGCCTTGAGATAGGACCGGTACGCGCAATTCCCGCGGCCGCCCACGCAGTCGGCAATAATTTTGAAGCCGTTGGCATGGCAGTAGGGCGTTCCGTTCTCCCACATGCCGGGCGTCATCCCGGTCAGCCGCCCGATGCGCACATTGAGCTTCGTATAAGGTGGGTGCAGGGTTTTGGAGCCGTAATCTGTCTCCAGATGCTCGTCCACCATGCGGAAAAGAAGCGCCTTCCGATCCTCATCTACTATGTCCGCCATGATGGCCCACACCTGCGGCAGAAGGTAGATGCGTCCTTCTGCTTCCGTGTGCGTACCCACTTTCTCTCCGCGGTCGTTAATCGCGCGCAGATACCACTGACCATCCCAGGCGTGCTCGTTGATCGCTCCGGTAAGCCGCTCCGCACGCCGGAACAACTCGCGCACCTCCCCCTCGTTCCGGCGCACATGTTGCGCGATCCCCGCGGCCACTTTGAGACTGTACACGATAGCGATAGAGGTCCAGACCGATTCCCCCTTCCCTTCGATACCGACCCCGGTGAGCGAATCGTTCCAGTCCCCGAAATGGCACTTCACCAGCCCATGCGAACCGATGTCTTCGCATGAATGGCGAAGCCCACGCATCACGTGATCCCATACCGTTCCCTCACCCCGGTCAAAAAACGGTACGACGTGGTCGAGAAAAGCTGCGTCCCCCGTCTCCTTCAGATACGCGTCAACCACCGGCGCGATCCAAACCGGGCCATCCGAGTAATGGTGGTCATCCACTGGCAGCCAGCCGCGTAGCGTGTGTCCGTCGGAGAACTGGTGATGCAGGCACTCGTCTAACATTTGTTTCACATAGGCGTGATCGTAAGAGGCAGCCGCCCAAAGAAGCTGCATGGCGTCGCGGAAGCCCCGGCCATTGTCACTGCCCACGTCGGCGTAAATCTGCATCTGTTGCTTCACCCAACTGTTGATGAGATAGTTGAGGTGCTCGTCGGGCGTGCTGACCTTGACACGCTCTACCATCTCGCGCTTGCGCTCCTTCAGCGCTTCGAACTCTTGCTCTACCACTGCGAAATCGGAGAGGCGGGTCACCATGGCCTTCGTCATCTCGTACCCACTCGAGGCGCCGATAAAGAGGTTAAACGTACGGGTTTCACCTGGGTTCAATGCCGCTGAATGTTCGAGAACGCCCACCAGTTTTTCGTTACAGGCCAAGCTGTTGCGGCATTTCCCGTCTCGGATCGCCTCGGGATAGCCGATGGGACCGAAGTTCCCTAAAAATCGGCGGCGGCTCGTGTCAAAGCCGGAAGGCTTCAGATCGGAGGCGACGAACCCGTCGAAAACCTCGTGTGGGCGTTCGATCGCGCGGTTGCAACCCTGTACGGCATGGATGTCCTCGTAATATTCACCCCGGATCCAGGAATAATAGTCGCTGTAACTCGGGTAGCCCTGAAGCAGCCAATCAACGAAGGTGTAAAACCTGATGTGCGCTTCACGGTCCCGCTGGTTCGTGATCGTCACGGTCCAGATCTCGCAGGGATCCTCCTCCGGTACGAACCAGCGCAGCCTGGTCTCGATCCCCTCTTTTTTTGAGTGCACGATGGAGTAGCCCAGTCCGTGAATACATTGGTACTCATCGAGCGGCGCCTGCACGGGGTGCCAGCCCGGAGACCAGAGCGTGCCGCTGTCATGATCGCGGAGGTAGAAATAGCGGTGTCCTTCACGGACCATAAGAGCACGGCCTCGCTGATCTATATACTGGATCGCGCGCTCCTTATAGACGCCGTCACCGCCCCCATGCTGGCTCAGACCGGAGATGAATATCTTGTTCCACGAGTAGTTCACCAAAGCCCGCGGCGTGTTCGGGGCCGTGACAACGAATTCCGTGCCTTCGTTCTGAAAATAGCCGAAGCTTCGTTTCATG
>JAUWMS010000212.1 GCA_030613045.1 Candidatus Latescibacterota bacterium
TCCGCACGAAATTCCTTCGCCTCCTCCGGCGTCGTATCCGCCGTGATCTGCGTCGCCCGAAGCTCCACCGCCTCGTACCCGCACTCCCGCGCAAACCGCATAAAATCCGGCACATCCATCTCACAATATGTGTATTTCACCTCGATCAACCTTCCCGACAAAGACAGCTCCATCGAAAAGTCCCCTCCTTCCTGACTAAAATACGCACCGCGAATAACGCGAATGTACGCAAATGCTTTCCGCTCACCCGATCTCCGAAAAGGGCGATCACAAGGATCGCGCCCCTACGTTCTGGTGGCGTTTCATATCATCATGATTCGGGTTTCGGTCCCGGCCCCCGTCTCGAAGGAAAAACGGTGAAAGTACCACCACTCACCAATCACCACTCACTACTCACCACTCACTACTCACCACTCACCACTCACCACTCACTACTCACCAATCCCTATACCTCATCATGCAACCGCAAACATGCCTTGACCAACACATCCGGCGCTTCAGGAGCATACCGCGTTCCCTTGACATCCGGATCATCCACGGAATACCCCCAATTCGAGGGAAGATACCCCGACCACGGACCGTTGGAATACCCCAACGTGAACGTATGCCGAAATTTCGAAGCCTCCTTGATCGCAAGCCCGATCTCCACATAAGGCTCCATCGGCCCCACCACGAGGATCAAATCATCGCCGATCACGAGAGCCTGAATCTCCGCGGGAATCCGCTCCTCGGAAATAGCGGGCATTGTCACCCCGTCGTCCGGCTTTTCCGGCTCCCACTGAGGCAAAGTGATCATTCTGTTTTTCGCCCTGAGAGGAACCCGGGAAACCACGTCGATGTGCTCGAGGATTTGAATCGCCTCGTCCGCCAACCGTCCGCCGAGACGCTCGACCTCCGGCATCGTCCTGCCCGTCCTGAACGTATGCGTCCCGGTCTCCCCGGCGCATCCCTGAAGAAACAGCGCGACCGTATCTCCTCCAAGCCGTCGCTCCATCTCCGCCATCCCGAAGCCCGCGTAATCTCCGCTCAACAGCGTATTAGCGCCTTCCAATATCGAGGGATGAGCGGTGTAATTGATCACCGCCGCGATGAGATTCCGTTGGTCATCCTCCACGCGGATCACGCCGCACTCGTTGTCCATCACCCCGTCGGGATTGGGCTGCTGACTTCCCCAGAGCCCTTCGCCGCTCGGCAGCCTCCTGCTCGAACCGATCCCATAGATCATCTTCGAGCCGATGCCTATCCGCGCGTCCTCCCTGTTCTCCCACGCCTGCGTGACCGCCTCCACCGACGCCTCCGCGAACGGTCCCTCCGTGCCGGAATGCGTATGCGTGCAATTGATCAGGATATTGGACACCGGAATCCCCACCCGCTCGTGGATCTCCTCCCGAATCCGGGCCATCTCATCGAACCCCTGGGGCAAATCGTACGCATTCAGCTTTTCCCAACTGAGGATCGCCATGGGATGATCCCCATCGTCCAAAACCAAAGCCTTCACGTGCAGCCGGTCATGCACCCCGGTGGATTGCCGGGTCCGGACCCCACGCATCGTAATCACACCGGAAGGCGGCACCTCCACCTTGGCCGCCCCCGCTTTGCGCCGCTTCCCCTCCGGCACTCCCTCATCCACGATCCTCGATGGATGCTCAGGAAGCTCAGGCAGCGTCCTCGCTTCCACGAAAACGGGCATCCCATAATGTTCCTCTACCGTATGCTCGCGTATTTCTAACGCCATCGTCTCCTCCTCCTGCTCGTTATCATCCCCCCGTAAAGGCAGATAACAGTGATTGGTGATTGGTGATTGGTAGAACCACCAAGCGACTCCGGAATGGATCCAACGTCCGCCTTACGACCACCGATTATGACGAACCCTCGAATTATCGTAACGATCCGCTCCGGGCTTCTGTTCCGCCGGATAGCCTATAGAAATCAGCGAAAAGGGGATCACGTGATCCGGAACGCCCAGCAGCTTTCGGAACCCGACGACGCGGTCTTCCATGGGATACACGCCCAGCCAGACCGCCCCCAAGCCTTTCGCCTGCGCCGCAATCAGAAGATTCTCCGTGGCCGCCGAGCAATCCTGAACCCAGTAGCCCTCGTACTTCTGCAACTCCAGATCGCCACACACCAAGATGGCTATGGGAGCCTCCGCCAGCATCCGGGAATACGGATGGAACTTTGGAATCTCATCCAGTATCCCCCGATCATCAATCACCACAAAATGCCAGGGCTGTTCGTTGCCCGCGGACGGCGCAGCCATCGCCGCCGCCAACAACTCCTTGATCACCTCGTCGGATACGGGCTGTGCGGTGTACTTACGGATACTTCTTCGGGAAAGAATGACATCCAGTGCGTCCATGATTTTCCTCCTTGTATATTGCGTTGGAAGTTTTGGAGTGCACCGACCGCGTCGATGTATGCGGTAACACGGTTACCGCACTCCATATTTGAACTCCTCGTTTCTTATATTCATAGTAAGGCCCGTCAGCGCCGTCCGGTAACACTACAAACCGGGACACTCCTGAGCCGGTTTCACCGTCCACGTCTGGAGCCGCGTGAACAGCAAAATCTTTGAAAAATCCAGATCGGGCCGATGAATGTCCCAGTTGCGATACCTCGCCGCCACCGCCGCCGCCTCGTCGGCCATCGCAGGATAGGGCGGAAAAACCGTGACGGACATCCGAACCGGCAGCCCACCACGAGCAGCGAGATAGGTCTCCGCCAAAAGACGGTACCAGGAACCGAGTCCGACCTCCCCCTCGGACGTCAGCACGTTCGCCGGTAAATGTCCGGTCTCCCTGTGCACACGCAGCACCTCCTCGCATCCCCGCTCGATCTCTCCCCGCTCAAGCGTCCGCACTTGCGGCGCTTCCATCGGCTTCTCGATGGGGCCGAGCACAGACCTCCGAGGGCCCGCTCCCGGAAACGCGCCCGTCTTTGCGCATATCGAGACCGACTCCGCAAGCGCGAGAAGCAGCTCCCCCGCAGAGAAATACTCGTCCCATACGACCGTTCCCTCATCCAGAATCCGCTGAGAAATCGTGCTCAAAATCTCATGCGATACCTCGTCCTTCTGGAAAGAAAACTGCTGCGCAAGCGCACCCACCGTGGTCATTTCCAATCCCGGAAGATCCCGAAGATACCGGACGAGCTGCCGGAAATTTTGCCGCGCCTCCGTCAGGCATTCCAGCGGACGAAGCGCCGGAGTCCGCCATTGATCCGGGGGAACGTTCTCTCCTCTTGCGTAATTCAGCGAATCCACGAACTCAAGCGAACGGATCCGCTGAGGATGCCCTCCGACTGCGGCGAGATACTCAGAACGCCCGATCATCCCCTCCAATTTCGCCCGATAGGAAGCGAACCTGCGCTCGAACCCTTCCTCGGACCAAAGCACGTCATCCAGCACCTCGCAAAGACCGGTGAAGTTCAGCGCACCGCAGAACCACGTGAGGTTGTGTCCCGGCAGGGAAACCGGCGAATAGAAATAGGGCTTCCCAAACTTCCCTGCCGCGCACACGATCTGAGGCGCGTACGTCCCGCCGTGGCGGGTCAGCGCGGAGCATTTCCCGAAGATCCGCTGGATAATCTCAAACCCGGGCCGCTCGAGGCGCATCGCTTCCGCCACCCCATCTTCCCAACCCAATTCCGAGACCGCTTCCGTCGTCGTAGGATGGCTGGAACCCATGTTGAAGTGACTCGAAACATCGTGCCGGGCCATGGCGCGAATCACATCCCACCTTCCCCTGCGCTCAAGACTGCGGGCTTTCTCCCCGATCACGTGAAAACAACCCGGAACCCCTTCTTCCGTCATAATCTCCGCAAGCCACCGTGGGATGTCGTCCATCCCCTCGCGCTCCGGAGTGATATAATCTTCGGTATCGAAATAGATAAGGGAGTACATAAACCTACCTCTCCTTCCATAGGATGAAGGCGCACCGCAAAGACGCGGAGAACGGTGAAAGCAAAGGTTGAGGTTGAGGTTGAGGTTAAGGTTAAGGTTAAGAGCAACCGGTCCCGCCTTAACCTTACACTCAAACTTATCCTTACGAGTTTTTCACTTAGCTCATAGTCCAGAACCACTGATCTCACTGATATGCACTGATAACACTGATCCCCTCCCCGCCTCCTCCGGTGCGGATGGGGTGACGGGATCCGCGTTATCAGTGGTGTCATCCGTGGTTCTGCTCGCCTAAGTGCAACACTCGTATTATCTTTTCTCTGCGCCCTCTGCGTCTCTGCGGTGCAATCTCATCGCAACTCACCACTCACAAACAATCACCTCATAAACCTCAAGCTCTGGCAGAACCACTGTCGTGGTCTCCATATTCTCGATCTCACACACAAGCGACTCCTTATCGCTGAGCCGATACACGTAGAAATTCGGGCCCGAGTGCAGCGTCACCCGTATGGGTCCCACCGGCATGATTTGGGACATGGGCCGCTGCATATCCCCGGTGTTGTTGACGAGATGAATCAACAACCGCTTCCCATTCTCCTGGCTCCACAACTCCACCTCCACCGTAGGCGGCGCATCCACCTCGATCTGAGGAAGACCGGGCAATACCGCCCGCACCGAGTCCGCGATCAGCTTCTCGTGCATCGCCCCCTTCAACTCGCCGTAATCCTTCCCGATTAGATGCGGGAAATAGATCACCTTCCCCTTCCCGTAGCGGCCCGCGATCAAAGCCGGATGTTTCGACTCCCCGCACAGCGGCTTGTAATGTCCGCCGATTGGATTCATAAAAATCAGCGGCGTCTCCCGATCCTTCAAGGCCGCCACTTCGAGCGCATATACCGGCCTCGGAAGCAACTCCTCCTCGCCGAACGCATCCAATGCCGGATGATCCGCCTTCCTGACCTTCAGATATTCCTCGTATCCCACCGGAACCATCGCCCGGTCCACGCGCTCGATCCCAAGCACCTCCCGAAACGCCGAATCCGCACGCGGCTCCCCACTCGCGTCGTACGCCCCGGCCTCAAAAGACGCCAGAAGCCCGCCGCCATTCCGAACAAACTCCGCAATCGCCGCCGTCTGCCCATCGCTGAGACACGCCGTATTCGGCAAAATCAGCGCGTCGTACCGTTTCAATCCCTCCGGCGTAATCCCCTCGTCGAGCACCACGTCGAAAGGCAGGTGCGCCCGGCTAAGCGCGAGAAAGGTTCCCGCGATCTCCGCACCGGTCAGGTCATCACAGAGGCTTTTCCGTTTCTCCCAGTCCACGATGTTCCGCCCCGTGCCCACGTCCACGATCAAATCCTGCTCCTTGCCCGTGCCGGCCTCCCGCGTGATCTCCTTCAACCGGGAAACGTAGGTATGACTCGTCTGACTGGAGATGATCAGCCCAATCTTCGCCGCGGACGTCCCATCCGTATAGTATTCCTCGTGCTCCTCGAGAAAACCGTACAACTTCCCGACGGCCTCGATGTCCCGCTCGAGCGCGACCTTCGAAGGCTGGTTCGACGACGGCTGCATCATATACGCAAACCAGGGATTCGCGCCGCACGCCGCAATCTGCGCAGGCGCCACCTGCATCTCGAGTTCGGGAAGGCCGATATAGTGCCATCCCCCGTGACAGTGATGCACGAACACCACCGCCGGATTCCGGCCCGCACGAAGATACTTGGCCGCAATCGCCCAGAAATGG
>JAUWMS010000409.1 GCA_030613045.1 Candidatus Latescibacterota bacterium
ATTCTCTTTCTATTGGGCTAAATCGACCAAGTGAGACGGTGAGACGGTGAGCCCCCTCCGACTTTCACACTTTCCCACTTTCACACTTTCACAAGAAGTTTCTCTGCATCCTCCGGGTGAATCAATCCCCTCCATTCTTAGAAAAGGAGATGAACATGAAGCGTGTCGTCTATCTGGTGATTGACCAGCTTGCGGGCCACTGGGAGGAGAGCGTGAAAATCGAAGGAACCGACCTTCCCCCGGCCAATGTGAAAGGGTACCACGAGTTGGGGCTGATTCCCAATTTCTCCCATCTCATTGACAATGGCTTGTGGGTGAAAAGGCCCTGGAACAAGGGACTGTGCCAGACCCCGTGCGGGATGAAATATCTCGCCACCGGCTCTTACCTCGACGAAAAGGCTTGCTACGACGGCAGCTATAAGCGGCCCTGGTACATCGAGTCCGAGAAGCACATGGGCTTTTTTGAGTTCGCGAAAAGGCACTACGGGGAGAAACTCACGGCGGGCATATTCAGCTGTTCGCCCTGGCTGAGCAAGGGGCACTTTTACGTTCCCGAATTTATGCACGGCATGGTCTCCGGATACGCGGATGAGGCGATGCTGAGAGAATTTGCGCTCCCCTGGATGGCAAGGCTTGACAATCCGGAGATCCCCCTGACATGGAATCTGGTGCACATCTATTTCCCGGTGATGGACGCGATCGGACATTCCGGAGCGCCTTCCTACGGACCGCCCGATTCCGATCCCCGGTCCTCGAAGCATTCGTATTTGCTGTTTTTGGACGGATTGGTCGGAGAGATCACGGCGTATCTGAACAAGGCGGGAATCTGGGACGAAACCTGTTTTGTTATCGTAGCGGATCACGGCTATCATCTCGGATGCTCGGAGGCCGCCGAGGCAGGGGTGACCACGAACAACCAGTGTCACGGGCACGCGAAGCCGTATGACTGCGAGGTCTGGGATTTTGAGAAGAACCGCTCCACCGGCGTCTATTCCGGCGGGCCTCGGAGGACCACCTTCATTCTGTCCGGCGGCGGCCTCGATGAGCAGTACAGAGGCCAGACCATCGAGGAGGCGGAGATCATTGATGTGATTCCCACGATTGCCGATCTTTTGGATGTGCCCTACGAATGTCAGGGAAAGAGTATTTTGCGTCGAAGTTCGTAAGTAGTCGGACAGAATTAAACTGCAATCTCACCGCAGAGACGCAGAGGACGCAGAGAAAACCTAGAGACAAGGTTTTGAAGTGCTCTGCGCTCTCCGCGTCTCTGCGGTGAGAATATAAAAATAATTTTGTCCGGGGACTGAATCAAATAGAAAATATATCTTGTTCCCACGCTCCAGCGTGGGAACAAGACTTCGGTGCTCAATCCATAACGAGGAGGTTCAAATGTCCCCCCCAAAAAAAGCACCCCCCCGCGTACTCGCCGTGATGATGGACCAGTTGGCCGGACACTGGGCGGATGGCGTCACGATCCAGGCCACGGGATTCCCTCCTCCCAACGTCGAGGGGTATCACCAACTGGGACTGATTCCGAATATCTCGAGCTGCATCCGGGAGGGCCTCTCGGTGCGCCGCCCCTGGAACCGGGGGATTTGCTCCACCATTCAGGTGTCCCGGTATATCATGTATGGCGTTCATTCTCATAAGGGCGGAGAACACATCGCCCGCGCGGTCAAGTCCGAACACCCGACGGTAAAGACCGCCGCGTTCAGCAATTGGGCATGGGATCACGCGCAGTATTACGCTCACCCGAATTACCACATCGGAGCAAAACACTTCGATTTCAACTTCTCCACGCACACCCGGATCAAAGATGAACTGAGCGCAAAGCTGCCGCATCTTTCCGGTGAGGAGTTGAAGAAGGCGTATGCCGTGGAGATTCTCACCCCGCACGAACTGGAATGTCTAAAGCGGTCTGAGCTTACCGGGGAGGCGTTGGATCTGGAGAAGGCGTATCTCGTGGAATGCAGAAGGCGCGCGGAGGAAAAGCGGTCCGATCCTATAAGCGACCGCGATTTGCTCCACCGACACGTGATGCCCTGGATGCGGGAAAACAGGGACTGGGGGATGATCTATATGCACTGGGGGGATCACGATCAGACCACCGCTCCGGCCTTCGTGGAAAATCCCACGCACCCTTTTGCCGACAAGCACCACCACCTCACGGACTACCTGGATAAAAACGTGGGGGATTTGGTTCAATTCCTAAAAAAGGAGGACTTCTGGGAAAATACCTACCTCATCCTCTTTTCGGATCATGGGTATCATCTCAATTGCACGGTGCCGGACGCTCAGGAGATGGGACGGGATTTCTGCGCCAATCACATGTTTCCGCACGATTGCTTTGTCTGGGATTATGAGAAGGGGAAAAGAACAAAGAATTATTCAGGCGGATGCCGCCGGATATTTATGGCGATCAGCGGCGGCGCGCTTTCTCCCGATCTGAGAGGACGGCGGATCGAGAAGGAGGAGATGATTGACCATCTCTCCGATCCGGTGGGAGCCGACATTGTGGATGTCCCCGCCACGATTGCCGACATCTACGGAGTTCCGTACGGCGGTGAGGGTGAAAGTGTTTTCTCAAAACTATAACGAGGTTCGGTTCAGGAGAGAAGATGTCTGAAACAATCTATAGAAATGCAACCGTGCCGGATATCCCCGGGATGCTCGATCTCTGGCGTTGCTTCTGGCCTCCTCAGTCCTATGAGGCAAATCTGGAACGGAAGATCACAAAGGATCCGGGTCTGGTCTGCGTCGCTGAGTGTGATGGCAAGATTGTTGGGACAATCATTGGTGGATTCGACGACTGGTGGGCATGGATCTACCGCGTTGCGGTGAGACCAGAATATCAGAGAAGAGGGATCGGCGTCCGTCTTTTTCGCGAAATGCACCGGAGACTCGCAGCACGCGGAGCCGATGGGGTGTGCCTTATCGCCTCGCCATCAAACAAAAGCATGTGCGGTTTGTTAAAAAAAATCGGATATAATGAGAAAGAAGATAGGCGGTTCTCTCTCGTACTGTAACCTTGAGCAAACCGAACCAGGCCATGCATGCGACGTCGCTACCCGCGCCATGCATGATGGCCGTCGTTATAGGTTTTAGGTTATGTGGAGTGCGCAAGCATAGCTTGCGCACTCCAGAAGTACTGACAAAAGCAAGCAGGAGAAGGAGAATCAACTGTCCACACAACACGTAGTAGTTGCTGCTTCCGATTCATCCCATAAGGAAAAAGCGGACTTACTCTGCGATGGGATGGACGACCAGATCAGGATTCAGGAAGCGATGGATGCGCTGCCTTCCAGCGGCGGCACCGTCGAGCTACTTGAGGGCACGTTCCACATAGCCATGTCCATCAAGCCTGCAGGAGGGTGCCGGCTGACCGGAAACGGCGAGCATTCCGTACTGCGTCTGACCGATGCCCTCAACAGCCTTCTATCGGCTGATGCGCACAGTGGGCAGGCAGACCTCGAAGTAGCCGATGCCTCGGGATTCCGGGCGGGCATGCCCATTACCATCGTCAGCTCGGATTTTCGAATCGCGATGAGGATTCAATCCATCAGGGGGAACACGCTTAC
>JAUWMS010000290.1 GCA_030613045.1 Candidatus Latescibacterota bacterium
GTACGAAGAGGGTTGGCTCGAGGAGATGTTCACGGCTATCGAGGAGCACAGCGACTGGATCTCCAGCATCCATTTTTCGGAGCACCTCGCCTCCGAACGCGCGCTCGGACGGGTCTATCTCCCCACGGCCTCGTACATCGAGATGATGGAGTGGGCGCAGCCCGCCCGGACGATCCTCGAATACAAAGAGGCGGAGCGCTTCCTCGAAGAACACGGGAAGGTTGAGGAGTTCCGCAAGTTTTTCAAAGGGGGATTCTGGCGCAACTTTCTCGTCAAATACCCCGAAAGCAACAATATGCACAAGAAGATGGTGCGGCTGAGTGACCGCATCGAGCGGTTGGGATCAGAGGGCGCCGATGCGGTGCTGTTGGATGAAGCGCGGGACGAACTATGGCAAGGCCAGTGCAATTGCCCTTACTGGCACGGCGTTTTCGGTGGGCTTTACCTGAACCTCCTGCGCCACGCCACGTACGAACATCTGATCAACGGGGAACGAGCGGCGGATCGCGCGGAGGGAAAGCAGGGGCCATGGATCGCCTGCGAAAAGACGGACTTCGACAAGGACTCCTATCCGGAGATCCTCGTGGAGGGCGACCTTTACAACCTGTATTTCAAACCCTCCGAAGGCGGCGCTCTTTTCGAGTGGGACTACAAGCCCAAATCGTTCAATCTGTTGGACACGATGACCCGCCGTGAAGAGGCGTATCACAGCGAAGTGGCGACGGCAGGCGCTGAGGGCGGCGAGAGCATTCACGATTCACTGGGCGCCAAAGAAGAGGGATTGGAGCGCTTTCTGCACTACGACCGCTATCGCCGGAGTGCGCTGATCGATCACTTCATCCGGCCCGATGCCCGCATCGAGGATTTTGCTGCGTGCCGATACGACGAACTGGGAGATTTCGTAAACGCTTTTTACGAAGACGAGATCATGGAGGAAAAGGGAAAACTGAGCATTGTTCTGCGCCGCCACGGAAGCGTTCGCACCTCGAAAGCTTTCACCGCGGAGCACGCAAAGCACGCTGAGAACTCCCCAAATGAACCGTTTTCAGGTCTTGGCAATGAGGGGGGTGAAGATCGCATTCCTCTGTTGCTCGAAAAAACCGTCGAGGTGAAAGCCGGACAGCGAGAGATTGGAATCGAATATAACCTCCGCAACGAAAGCGCTCAAAACGTGGCGCTTTGTTTCGGCGTGGAGTTCGGGATATCCCTTTTGGCCGGAGACGCCCCGGACCGGTATTACCACACGCCCGACGCGGACTTTGCGGATCACACACTGCGAAGCACGGGAGCCGCGCCGGACCTCTCCTCGATCGCGCTCACGGACGAATGGTCCGGCATAGATGTGCGCTTCTCCTTCGACCGGAAAGCGGCGTTGTGGCGGTTCCCCATCGAGACCGTGTCCCAGTCCGAGGGCGGCTTCGAGCGCGCGTATCAAAGCTCGGTGATCTTCCCGCATTGGAGCGTGTCCCTGAAGCCTGAAGGCGTGTGGCGCGTGCGGATCGTTCAGGAAGTAGTTGACCGGAAGTAAACCGAGGAAAAAGCACAAAATAAAATGGCCCCGGCTCGACAACGAGTTGGGGCTTTTTTTGTAATTTCCGATTTGAAATTGTAAATTTAAGATTGCCCAACCCAGTCCCTCCAAAAGGCGGGGAACGGTGGGAAAAATCTGAAATCACCAATTTGAAATCAAAAATCACTTCATGTTTCATCTTTGTGAAAACCGTTGCAGGTGAAAATCGCCGACATCTCCTTAGGCAAGCGGTTCCTGGTCTGAGTTATTGCCGGGCATCCTGGGTTACCATAGAATTTCAACCGGATAGTTGTGAAACATGATATCCCTTGTAATCAGAGGCAGCCCCTTTACAATGCTCTGAGCAATGATGAGACGGTCGAACGGATCACGGTGATGAAAGGGCAGCTTCGTCACCATTGTAAGGTGACTCAATTCAATTGGCAAAACAGTGATTTCGTTCTCGCTAAGCTGTTCCGGGATGATCTCTCCGAATGGTCGGGATAGCTCAATTTTGCCAATACTCACCTTGATCGCGAGTTCCCACAGACTCCCCGTGCTCAGAAGCACCTCGTTGCCAAGATCAGCGATGAGGTCGCGAGCCTGGGTGCTCAGTGAATCGCTGCCGGCGATAAACCAGAGAAAACTATGGGTATCGAGTAATATGCGCATCACTTATACTCGCGGAAATCGTCCAGTGGTTCGTCGAAGTCGTCGGACATCCTGATGAGCCCCCTCGCGCTTCCGAACGAACGCTGTTGCCTGCGTTCAGCAACAGCAACGAGCCTGACGAGTGGTCGGTCGTCTCCGGTGATGACAACATCCTCCCCGCCTAGGGTTTGTTCAATTAGCTCCGGAAGGCGCCTCTGGGCTTGGGTGATACCGAGTGTCCGCATAGCTGCATCCTTGCTCTGAAGTTTTTGAGGTGCTTTGGAGCGCTTTCAGCAATGCGCTCTATTCGGCATGCAAACAGGCCGTTTGTTCCTCATGGAGGACGGCCGATAAAATACGACATCTAACTTACTATGTCAACAGTTTTTTTCGAAAAGTGGGAAAAGGAACAAACATGGGTTCCCCGTAATGGGATTGAAGATTTTGAGTAGACAGGGAGGAAAGCCTCAAAATCACTGGCGCCGATAAGCCGACAGCAGTCCCCACAGCGCCGTTAGATTCAGCATGGCCAGGGCGATGCACGTTTCGGCGATTCCGAGGATGGGGATGAGAAGCGCGCTGGTGATGAAGGCTCCGATGCACGATCCCACCAGATCCATCGCATAGAGGGAGCCGACGGTGCGCTCCGGATCGGGCGATCCGGGAAGTTCTTTGAGACTCGAAAGATAGAGCTTGTTGGCGATGGGAAATTGAAAACCCCCGAGAAAACCGGCGATCCCTACGAAAAGCGGAAAGCCCAATCGTCCCAACACGCGAAGCAGCGCGAACTCCTCGCACTTGGGCAGAAGCGACAGGAACAGAATGAGCGTTAGAGGAAGGATCAGGATCAGGAACTGAACGACGACCAACTTACGGAAGGCGCTCCGTCGCACTTTGCTTTTTTCTTTTTGCCTGTTGCCTGTTGCCCGTTGCCTGTTCTCTTGTGTCTTCGTATCTTCCTGGCCTGAACGCTTCAGGAATCGCACGGAGTATCCTCCGCCGATGGCCAGTCCGATCATGTAGCTCGCCACGATCAAACCGATCTGACGATAGACGTATCCGTACGCGGCCTGGAATCCAAGAATCGCGATGACCTCCATCGCCAGTTCGGAGAAGCCGACAACCATCACCGTGAGCAAAATGCTGCTTCTATACAAAGGGACTTTGCGACCACGAAGCCGCGCAACCCCGACGAAGACGATCAGCATCCCGAGACAGAAAAGCGCGATCCATCGGAGATCGAGGTGCGCGGCGAAGCGAAAGCACTTCCGAAATACAGGCGAGAAATACGTGCTCCAGAGCACCATATCGTAGTAATAGCCGATCGGCTCAAAATCCCGGTTGATCCGCACGGGAAGCGAGGGGCGTCCCTCATCCGTGCGCAGTCGGGAGCGGAGGTATTTTTGGCGCTCGAAGGACATCCGATAGGGCAGGTAATACGCGTTGAAGTATTTGAGATCCATGCGGCGCGCTTCGAGGCGATGGATCAGAACGCCCGGATCGCGGGTGAGGATGCCGGTTTTCGTGCACGCGATGAAATGATTGGTATCCCCGGGCACGACCACGATGTCCGGGAAAACCCGGTGGAGCGTGGCGTACATCGAACTCAGGAAATCGGACAACTCATCGCCAATATAGTTTTCGGAGGAGACCACGCCAAAGGAGAAGACGCCGCCTTCGTTTAGAATCTCGTGAACCTCGCGGTAAAATTCGAGCGTGTAAAAACGGTTGAGCTGAATAGTAAACGGCGCGGGAAGGACGATGAGGACCACGTCGTACCCATTCGTTTCGCTCAGGGCAAGCCCCCGCTGCGCCGTTTGCACGAAGCGTCTCCCGTCCATCGTGTGCACCGACACCCTCGGATCATCGAGGAACGCGGTCTGAGTCGGAGGGAGATAGTGTCGTCCGAGTTCGATCACTTTGGGATCCAACTCCACGTAATCCACGTGTTGGATGGAGGGATGCAGGAGCGCCTGTTCCAGTCCGCCGCCGATGCCGCCGCCGATCAACAGCACGCGCCGGGGATCGGGATGCTCCAACAGCGCGAAGTGCACGGACTCCTCCGCGTACAGATAATCCGGGAACGTGAACATCAGCAGCCCGTTCCCGAAGAAGCTGACCTGATCGGGACGGCGGGTAACCGCGATGTTGCCATAGACGGTGTTCCGGGAACAAACGAGGTCGTAGCCCTTCCAGAGCAGGCGGTTGGAGATGTGCTCCAATTTGGGTGCGACCCAAAAGAGCAGCGGGATCAGAAGCAGGAGAAAGCCGGCCCCGCCGATCCCCCAAGACCAAGGTAGAGATAGAGGTTGAGGTTGAGACCTCCCAACCCCGCCCTTCTTAACCTCAACCTTAACCTGAACCTTTTTCAGGTTTCCTGCGGAGAGAAGGTTGAGCGCGCTGATCGTGAGTGCGATCCGGAAGGGATCGAGGTATCGAATTAGCAGGAAGGTAAACCGGAGGCCGCCTATGCCGGCGCCGACGGCTTCGAAGATATACACGCGGCCCGCGGACACAGGCAGGTCTCGATCGGTGCGGAGGTGTTTGTACGCGTGGCTGCCCACGACGAAGAGAAATCCG
>JAUWMS010000564.1 GCA_030613045.1 Candidatus Latescibacterota bacterium
AAGGAGCAGCCAACGTGAGAGGAACTAAAAAACGGTTGAGAATGTGGGAGGCCGGTGTGGGGATCGGGTTGCTTGGCGGGCTGCTTGTGCTTGGGATTCCACATGGCATGGGGCGATTGGGGGAGGTGCTGGACGGATTTGAGGCGAAGATGCTTGATTTGCGGTTTGTGCTGTCCTTCCGGGTTCAGGATGAGAAGCCGCCGATTGAGGATCTGGTGATCGTGGACATTGACAGCCGGAGTCTGTATAAGTTGGGCCGCTATCGTCAGTGGCCGCGTTCGTATCATGCCCGCCTGATGGACTTCCTCTCGTGGGGGGGAGCGCTGGCGGTCGGGTTCGACGTGCTGTTCGTGGACCCGGATCGGGATCCGCTGGAAGACGCGGAGCTGATCCGCGCGACGAAGAAAGCCGGCCACGTGTTTCACGCGGTGATGTTCTCGGAGGCGGATTCCTCGAATTTTCTGTATGCGATGCAGGAGGATCCTTTCCGGATGCTCAACCCCGAGTCGTCTTACGGGTTCGATGAAACGATCCATGGTCTGTTTCCCCGAAAGGCTCGCATAGAGGGCGCCTTCCCGGAATTAGCCCGGGCTTCGGCGGGATTGGGCTACGTGAACATTTTCCCGGACGAAGACGGGATCACACGCTCGATGCCGCTCTTTGTGCGGATTCTGGATCGGACATACACGACGCTTGGGATGAAAATGGTGCTTGCGCTTCTCGGCGTTCAGGAGCAGGACATCGGGATCGTGCCCGGCGAACACGTGCGGCTCACGCGGGGAAACGGGGCGGCCGTGGATATCCCCATTGACGAAGACGGAAGGATGCTGATCCATTATACGGGGAACTACCGCTCCTTCCGCTATATCTCGTACTACGATGTGTTGGAACAGCGGATTCCGGCGCGCTTTTTCGAGGGGAAGATCGTGCTCGTGGGCGCATCGGCGCCGGGGCTGATGGATCTGAGATCCGTGCCGTTCAGCGCGCAATTCCCGGGGGTGGAGATCCACGCCAACGTGCTGCATACGATCCTGAGCGGTGATTTTCTCCGAAAGGTGGATTTCGACGTAGTGGCGCTCATCGTTATTCTATCGGGCGTGCTCACGGGGATTCTGGCGCTGACGCTGTCGCCGCTTTACGGGGGAATCGGAATCCTTCTCTGCTGGATGGTCTATGCGTATCTCTCTTTATTTACAATGTTTGAGGAGCACAATATGTGGCTGGAGTTGACCCGTCCGACGCTCGCGGTGCTCTTCGTGTACATCTCGGCGATCGTCTTCCGGTATCTGACCGAGGAGCGGGAGAAGCGGCGGGTGAAGGGATTTTTTCAGACGTACGTCAGCCCGGAGTTGGTGGAGCGGATGTTGGAGGATCCCAAATTGGCCGAGTTGGGCGGACGAAGGCAAGAGGTGACTGTGTTCTTTTCAGACATAGCCGGATTTACCACCATATCGGAGGGCATGGAGCCAGACGAGTTGGTGCCCTTCCTCAACGAATACCTGACGGCCATGACGGAGATTGTGCTCAAATACGGAGGCACGGTGGACAAATTCGAGGGGGATGCGGTGATGGCGTTTTTCGGAGCGCCCGTGCCGCTTCCGAATCACGCCTTGGCCGCGTGCAAGGTGGCGCGGGAGATGCAGGAGACGTTGGGGACGCTTCGGAAAAAGTGGGACGAGGAGGGACTCCCGGAGGTGCGCATCCGGATCGGCCTGGATACGGGGGACGGGGTGGTGGGCAACATGGGATCCAAGGACAAGATGGATTATACGGTGATGGGGGATCACGTCAACACCGCGTCCCGGTTG
>JAUWMS010000183.1 GCA_030613045.1 Candidatus Latescibacterota bacterium
AGCACCGAGCCGTCGGTGGTGACCGGTCTGGATCCCATCGGGGAAGCTCAGATCAGGGCCTTGACTGAAGGAAAGGAGGCGGCTCCTCATCTCGACGTGACTCTGGGAGATGCCTTCAAGATTCGCGCGGCCCGGGAAAGTTGGCTCGAACAGATCAAAAAGGGCGGCATCGTGATGGTTCCGATCCTCGGTCTTGGGCTCGTGTGCGTGGTATTGGTGATCTGGAAGTTTATCTCTTTGTCCACCTTGCGCACGGAGGTCGGACCTGCGCTGGATAAAATTTTGGCGTTGTTGCGCGGCGATAAGCCCGATCAGGCTGAGGAATTAGCGCGTGCGTTGGGGGAGCCGCTGAGTCCGGTCATCCTGGAGGGGATCGAGCACCGTCATGCACCGAGAGAGCACATCGAGGAGATTATGCACGAGCGCATCGCCGGGGAAATCCCGATGCTCGAGCAGCACCTTGCGGTGCTGGCCGTATGTGCGGCAGCCGCGCCGTTGTTGGGCTTGCTCGGCACGGTGACCGGGATGATGCACACGTTCAAGCTCATTACGATCTTCGGTACCGGCGAGGCCCGGCTGATGTCCGGCGGCATTTCGGAGGCCCTGATCACCACCCAGTATGGCTTGATGATCGCAGTGCCCACGCTCTTGGCGCACGCGTATCTGTCGCGGCGGGTGCGCAGGATCATCGGTGCGTTGGAGCAGACGGCCATCGGGTTCATCAATGGGATTAAAGTGCGAGGGGCTGAGGCCAAGTAGGTGGACAAAATTAACACCCATTTCACCGCAGAGTTCGCAGAGCACGCAGAGAAAGATCAGGTTGAGGTTGAGAAGGCGGGGCTGAGTGGCCTCAACCTTAACCTCAACCTGTCTTTGGGAACGAGAAAGGGCGAGGTGCTGAAGTATGATGGAACAATTTTCCGGGGCTTTACATTACTGGACGGCTGGGGGGCCGCTTCTGATCCCCATCGCCCTGGTCTGCTTTGGGATCTGGGCCTATTTGCTGAGCTTGCACCGCCGGTTGAGGGAGGCGTTATCCGCTCCCCGGAGTTTAGAGGATGAGGTCGAACATCGGATCGCTCGCGGAGAGACTTTGCAGGAGGTAAGCCAGTGGCTGTCGGGACACGATGGTCTGCTTCCCCGGACGGCGGCCTACGCGCTGAAGCAAGCGGCTGGGGGAGGGAATATCCGCGATGCCTTAGACGAGTGTCGCCAGAGGACGCTGCCCTTCTTTGATCGTCAGATGCTGATCCTGACGGCGCTGGTTGCGGCCGCGCCATTATTGGGTCTTTTGGGAACCGTCTTTGGGATGATTGACACCTTCCGGGCGGTCTCTCAATACGGCGTGGATACCGCCAGCCTCGTCGCCGGAGGCATCAGCCAGGCCCTGATCACCACCCAGTTCGGTCTGGTCACCGCGCTTCCGGGGGTCTTCGGCTTGATGAGACTGCGCCGGATGTGCAGGCAATTGGAGCTTCGGTTTATGACCTATGAGAGTCATTTGTCCCTTGTTTTTGAGAGATATGGAGAAAACGTAAAACATAAAACGTAAAACGTAAACGACAACCCACAACCCACAACCCACAACACGCTCCACGCAACACGTCTTTGTCATTCGGATTTTGACCTTTGACATTCCCCGAAGGGGGCGTATGATGCGCACTAACTACAGCGAACATTCCAGTAACGAAAATCCGGAGATCAACATCTCTCCGTTGGTGGATATGGTATTTCTGCTGCTGATCTTTTTTATCGTCACCACCGTCTTTGTGGAAGAGACCGGCGTGGAGGTGCAAAAGCCGAAGGCCGCCAGCGCTCAGAACTTAGAGAAAAAAAGCATCCTGCTGGCGCTCACCTCGGAGGGCCGGATCGTCTATGGAGGCAGAGAGGTGAGGCTGAGCGGGCTGCGTGGTCTCGTGTCTCGACATTTGCGGGAACAGGAGATACCGGTGATCATCTTAGTGGACGAGCAAGCTCGGAGCGGCGTTTTGGTGGATGTGATTGACGAGTGCAAGTTGGCGGGCGCCAAGCAAGTCAGCATTGCCGCGGAAAGAGAATAGATTGCACCGCAAAGACGCAAAGGCCGCAAAGGACTTCAACCCTTATGCCTTGTCTTTCTTTGCGTGCTTTGCGCCTTTGCGGTGAATCTTGATCTCATGAAATGAGAATAAGCTATGCCGAAAAATAGGAGAAATAGCCTCCTGCCTTCTTCCCAGCCCCCGATGTGGTCGTGGCGTGGTATGGTCCTTGCGCTGGTTTGCACGCTTGCGCTTTTTCTGCTGTTGCCTTTTTCGGAGATGGTCTCCACCGGGGAGAAAGACCGCTCCGAGCTTTCTCTGCGCCGGGTGGATACCACCACGTTGTTTCAGCCGCCTCCTCCGCCCAAGCCGTCTCCGCTGAAGCAGCCGAAGTCGGCGAAGTCCAAATTGCTCAAGCCGAAGCTGACGCAGACGCCTCAGCAATTGGCTCCGTTGCAGATGGCGCTTGGGCTGGACTTGGGGGACGCGGGCGGCGATTTCAGTCTGGATTGGTCTCCGACGCCCGAATCTCAGCCTCAGTTGAACGCGGAAGATATGGTGTTCGAACTTTCCGAGGTGGATCAGCCTCCGCGCCCGCTGGTGAAGGTGCCGCCGTTCTATCCCTTGAGCGCGCGGGCAAAGGGCATCGAGGGGAAGGTGGAGCTGGTGTTCGTGGTGCAGGCCGATGGGGCGGTGAGCGATGTGGAGGTTACGGATGCCTTTCCCGGAACGATTTTTGTGGAGGCCGCGTTGCGGGCGCTCCGGCAATGGCGGTTCAAACCCGGAACGAAGGATGGGCAGCCGGTGGCTACGCGGGTTCGGCTGCCTTTGGGCTTCAAATTGGAGGATTGATGGAAATGAAGAAGGGGAAATGCAGAATGAAAAGTGAAAAATGCAGAGTGAAAAATGGGGTGTGGGTTATTCAAAGTTTGGTGGTCTTTATTCTGAGTTCTGTTGTTTGGGCGGGTCCGAATCATAGCCCGGCTCAGGAACCCACGGTGTCTGCTCACGAGGCGAAAGTCTTGAGACAGGTTGCGGAGTTGGCGGAATCCGATCCGGCGGCGGCTGTGGGATTGCTTGCTTCAGAGGTCACTTCCGAATCGAGTGCCGCGCTGAATTTTGCTTTGGGCAACCTGAATGTTCAACAGGACGCATTGGAGGAGGCTGAAAGGGCGTACAGCGCGGTGCTTGAGAAGTTTCCCACCTTTGCCCGCGCCCGGATGAATCTCGCGCAGGTCCTGATCCGGCAGGAGAAATTGGGGCAGGTCGCTGAGGTGCTCCGTCCGGTTTTGACCAGCGGACAAGCCCGCCCGGAGACTTTCACCTTGCTCGGATATAGCTATCTCTTGCAGGGGCAATCGCTTCCGGCGGAGACGGCCTATCGTCAAGCGTTGCTCCTTAAACCGGACGATGTCAATAACTCTTTGGGGCTGGCAAAATGTCTGCTCGAACAGGAGCGCACTTCCGAGGCGATTCGATTGTTGGAAAATCTGGTGGAGCGCGAACCCCAACGGGCGGAGTTGTGGGTACTTTTGGCCAATGCCCATTTGGCGTTGGAGCAGCCCGATCAAGCCATCGTCAAGTTAGAATGCGTGCGCCGACTGGGGATCGCTTCCACCGAGGCGCTGGCTACCTTAGGCGATCTGTATCTGAACTGTCGGCAGCCGGTTGAAGCGCTGTCCGCCTACGAGGAAGCCTTTTCCGGGGAAATTCCTCCTTTTGATCGGCTGCTTCGCTCTGCCGAGGGATTTCATATGCTGGGGATGCCCGCCGAAGCGGAGCGCTTGTTGCAACAGGCTCGTAAAGTGGCGGCTTCTCTCAGCCCTGACCAGCGCCGCAAGCTGCTTCGGCTGGAGGCGCGGCAGGCTTATCTCAGCGGGGACCGAAAGGCCGCGCTTAGGGCGTACGAGTGTCTGTTGGAGGAGCATCCGCTCGACGGCGATGCCTTGATCGCTCTGGGAGATATCCATCGGGAGACGGACGAACCGGAGGAGGCGATGATGGCCTACGAACGGGCGGGTCGGATTTCCGGCAAAGAAGCTCAGGCCCTCGTCCGGCAGGCGAAAGTCGAGGTGCAGCGGGAGCGCTATGCCCGGGCCGTGGAACGCTTGGAGGCCGCGCAGGCGATAGATCCGCGGCCCAACGTGGCGCGCTATCTGGAGCAGGTGAGAAGGCTTACAAGATGAGAGTTTTATCCTGATCGCAGGAATTTCCATCTTATTTTTGATTCTCAAAGACTTACAAAAGCCCGCCCGAAGGGCGCTAAGTGCTGCTCTGTCCCGAGCGATCTCTGCGCGTTTTTGGAAGGAAATATTTTTTTTTGCGTTCAAGGCGTACTTTTTTCTTGACATTTTTCAGATAAATTCTTACATTTACAAGTCTAAGATACGAAGGCGCGAGCCGATGTAGCTCAGTGGGCTTAGAGCGGTTCATTTGTAATGAACGGGTCGGGGGTTCGAGTCCCTCCATCGGCTCCAGTTCGAGCGGAGGAGGAATGCTCCCCGGGTTCGAGAAAAAAGGCGGACTTCCGAAGTTCAGCCTCCATCTCGCAAGGACTTTCAGGATGTTCCGGGGAGATGCCCGAGTGGCCAAAGGGATCAGTCTGTAAAACTGACGGCAACGCCTACGGAGGTTCAAATCCTCCTCTCCCCACCATCGAAATTCCCATTGCGTGGGCGGGAATAGCTCAGCGGGCTAGAGCGTCAGCCTTCCAAGCTGAGGGTCGCGGGTTCGAACCCCGTTTCCCGCTCCATAGCTATCCTTTGTCCCACGGCGGAAGTTAAAACCCGCAATGGGTTGGTTCAATTGCGGGTACTTTTTTTGCCCTAATTAACCGAAGCCCACGTAGCTCAGGAGGCCAGAGCACATCCTTGGTAAGGATGGGGTCATCGGTTCAACTCCGATCGTGGGCTCCAGAGCGCTTGTGTTTTACAGCAGTGCACACGAACTACATAGTGAGGAGGAAGGTTCAGCATTAAATGCCGTTTCTCCTCTGCGGTCCATAACAAGGGGAAGAACGCACATTCTGTAGGAGGATTGAATCATGGCGAAGGCGAAGTTTGAGCGCACGAAGCCTCATGTGAACATAGGTACGATTGGTCACGTGGATCATGGGAAGAGCACGTTGACGGCCGCGATCACGCGTGTATTGGAGAAGAAGGGATTAGCGACGTATGTTCCGTTTGAGGATATTGACAAGGCGCCTGAGGAGCGGGAGCGTGGTATCACGATTCAGTTGGCTCATATAGAGTATGAGACGGAGAACCGGCATTATGCTCATGTGGATTGTCCGGGGCACGCGGATTACGTGAAGAACATGATCACGGGCGCGGCGCAGATGGACGGCGCGGTGTTGGTGGTGTCGGCGGCGGATGGTCCGATGCCGCAGACACGAGAGCATGTGTTGTTGGCTCGTCAGGTGAATGTGCCTTATATCGTGGTATTTTTGAACAAGGTGGATATGGTGGACGATGCGGAGTTGCTGGAGTTGGTGGAGTTGGAGGTACGGGAATTGTTGTCGGAATATGATTTTCCCGGTGATGAGATTCCGGTGATTTATGGGAGTGCGCTCAAGGCGTTGGAGAGTGGGGATCCTGAGAGTGCGGAGACGAAGTGTATATTTGAGTTATTGGAAGCGGTGGACAGTTACATCCCGACTCCGGAGCGTGATGTGGATCGTCCTTTTTTGATGCCGGTGGAGGATGTATTCAGCATCACGGGACGAGGGACGGTAGGCACGGGTCGGGTGGAGCGTGGCGTGGTGAAGGTGGGTGAGTCCGTGGAGGTGGTAGGGATACGTGAGACGCGTAAGACGGTGGTGACGGGGGTGGAGATGTTTCGGAAGTTGCTGGATCAGGGCCAGGCGGGGGATAATGTGGGATGGTTGTTGCGCGGAGTAGGGAAGGAGGAGGTGGAGCGTGGGATGGTATTGGCGGCTCCGGGCAGCATCACG
>JAUWMS010000540.1 GCA_030613045.1 Candidatus Latescibacterota bacterium
CACTTTGGTGGGATTCAGGAAGAGCGCCAGTTGATGTTCTCCTCGATCCACCATTTCCACCGCCCGGAGCGCATCCTTCGCGTAAGAGATGTAGGATCCTTTTCGGAGCACGTCCGGGCGCATTTTCAAAAGGTGCCGGATCAAAATGGCGTGGATGATCGCCACGTCGAGGGTCCGCCATGCCGAGGAGGTTTCTTTCTCCATCAGAGCAACCGCGCCGTCCCGGTCCGTCAGCGTCAGCAGAAGGAAGTCTCCGTGCCCGAAATACAGACCGAACGTGTTTTTTTCCGACTCCCGTTCCACCTTCGCCATCCGATCCAAAAGGTCTTGCACCGTTGAGACCGAACGGATCTCAAAAAATTGCTTCAAATGGGAGAGCATGACCGCTTCGTCGAAATCGGGCAGTTTGTGCAGGAGCCGATGCGCGGGCAGGACGGTCAGGCCCGGATGTTCGAGGTTGGTGAGGTACATCATGACGTATTGGTGATTGGTGAGTGGTGAGTGGTGCGTGGTGCGACGTGCTTTCTGCTCGTTGCGGAAGGTCAGGGCGGTTTCGTACCGATGATGGCCGTCGGCGATGATGAGGGTTTGCTCCGCCATATTTTGGGTCACGGCTTCGATGCCGTCCTCGTCCGTGATTCGCCGCAAGGCGTGGCGGTTGCCCTGTTCGTCCTCCACGTCGCTTATGGGATGCGCGGCGTCCGTGTCAGACAGCAGGTGCTCTATCCGTAGCGAGGGATCGGAGTAGAGCCCGAAGATCGGATTGAAGGTCACCCTGGGGGCTCTCAGCAGGTTCAGCCGATCCACCCTGGGGCCGGAGAGGGTTTTTTCGTGGGGCCTGATCGCGCCGGAGTCAAAATTCTCCAATCGAACCGCCGCGATAAAACCCGTTCGCACGCGCTTTTCTCCGCCGATGGTATAGGTCTCCCGGCACAGGTAGATCGCAGGCCGCTCGTCCCGGATCAGGATGCCGTCGTGCAGCCACTTCTTCCAGAGCCGCGCCGCACGGGTATAGCAGTTCTCCTGCTCGTTATCCCCGGGATGCTCCTTCCCGAAATCAATTCGGACGATGTTATATGGGGTCTTCTCGTACAACATCTCCCGCATCTCCGGAGAGATGACGTCGTACGGAGGAGCCACCACCGAACTCAGATCGCCTACTTTTTCTTTGTTATATAGAATGCCTCTGAAAGGAATGATGCGTGCCATGGGTCTCCTTCGCGTGAAACGTAAAACGTGAAACGTAAAACGTGAAGCGTGAGCCTATCTTGCACGCTTCCCGCCAATCCGCAATCCGCAATCCGCAATCCCAAATCACCAATCCCCAATCGTCTCCCGAATTTCCTTCAAAAGCGCCTCCAACAACTCTTCTTCCTTCACTTTTCGCACAGTCTCTCCCCGACGGAATACCACGCCCACGCCGCGTCCCCCTGCGATGCCGAAGTCCGCTTCCCTGGCCTCCCCGGGGCCGTTGACCACGCAGCCCATAACGGCTACTTTGATGGGCTGTTTCACCTCGCTCAGGGCGCGCTCGACCTTCTCCGCCAGGGGAATCAGGTTGATCTCCGTACGACCGCACGTGGGACACGAGATGATCGTAGCGCCCCGCTGGCGAAGGTCCAGGGCCTTCAGAATCTCGAAGCCCACGCGGATCTCCTCCACCGGATCGGCGGTCAGGGACACCCGGATCGTGTCTCCGATGCCTTCTGAGAGGATTGCGCCGATGCCCGTTGCGGATCGAATCGTCCCGGTCCGAATCGTGCCCGCCTCAGTGATGCCCACGTGCAGGGGGTAGGCCACTTTTTCCGAGATCTGACGGTACGCGGCGAGGGACAGGGGCACGTCCGAGGACTTCAGCGAGAGTACGATATCTTCGAAACCCAAACTCTCCAGGATCGTCACGTGCCCCAAGGCGCTCTCCACCAGCGCTTCGGCGGATGGGCTTCCGTATTTTCTCAGCAGGTCTTTCTCGAGAGAGCCGGCGTTTACGCCCACCCGGATCGGAATGCCTCGTTCCTTTGCCGCCCGGACCACGCGCGCCACTTTCTCCCGGGATCCGATGTTCCCCGGATTGATCCGCAGTTTATCCACGCCCGCCACGATGGCCCGTAACGCGAGTCGCGCGCTGAAGTGGATGTCCGCCACGAGAGGGATCGAAATTCCTTTTTTGATCGCCGGAAGCGCCCTGGCGGCCTCCTCGTCGGGCACGGCCACCCGGACGATCTC
>JAUWMS010000464.1 GCA_030613045.1 Candidatus Latescibacterota bacterium
AATCTTTTTCCTGTTCTACCTATTTCGTTTATGATCATTGTGATTGAACTTAGGGTGTTTTCTGCCATAAGTCAAGGAAAAAATTCAAACTCCGAAAAAAATCAGGACAAAACGGCTTGAGAATTCCTTTGACACAAAGGGGCTATTTTGTTATATTGGCGAACAATTCTGTCCAACCTTTTACCATTCGCGCTGCAAAGGAGAAAACCCCCGTGACCAAAGAACATCTTATCCTCCCCAAAGGGTTCCGGGCCGCGGGAGCAGCGGCTCAGATCAAGCCCGAAAGCGCCAAAAAGGACGTAGCCATAATCTATTCGACTACTCCGGCGAGCGCAGCGGCGGTCTTCACCACGAATAAGGTGAAAGCCGCTCCGCTTCTGGTGAGCCGGGAGCACCTTGCGGCCGCGCCGGCCCCGGCCGTCGTGGCCAACAGCGGAAACGCCAACGCCTGCACCGGAGAAGCCGGAAAACAGGATGCGGAGACAATGTGTGCCTGGGCGGCCGAAAAGCTGAACATTGCTCCGAAAGACGTCCTCGTCGCTTCCACCGGGGGGATCGGTCAGCGGCTGCCGATGGATCGCATCCGGACGGGCATCGAGGCGGCATGCGCCCGGCTTAGCGAACACGGTGGGATGGACGCGGAGCAGGCCATTATGACCACGGATACCGTCCCGAAAACGGAGACCGTGGAGGTAGAATCGGCGGGCGGCGCGATGCGCATCACCGGAATGTGTAAGGGTTCCGGGATGATCGCGCCGAATATGGCGACGATGCTGGCGTTTGTAATGACCGACGCGGCCATCCAGCCCGCACTGCTGGACCAACTGCTCCGGGAGGCGGTGGATCGCTCCTTCAACATGATCACCGTGGATGGAGATATGAGCACCAACGATTTTGTCGCCCTGCTCGCAAACGGCGCGGCGGAAGTCCCCGCGCTGGATTTTGGAAGCCCGGACTGTACTGCCTTTTCCGAAGCCTTGAACGGAGTCTGCTTGAGCTTAGCGAAACAGATCGCCCGGGACGGCGAAGGGGCCACGAAATTGGTGACGATTTCGGTGCGCGGCGCACGGGATTTTGGGGAGGCCAAACAGGTCGGGATGAGCGTGGCCAACTCCAATCTGGTGAAGACCGCGCTGTTCGGCAACGATCCCAATTGGGGCCGTATCTTGGCCGCAGTGGGCTATTCCGGCGCGGACGTGGCGGAGGAGCGGATAACGCTCTCCATTGGGGAATTGAAAATTTTCGAGCGAGGGCGCGGTCTGGCGTTTGCCAAATCCGAGGGCATCGAGGTTCTGCGGAAGCCGGAGGTGGAGATCATCATAGATCTGGGACAGGGGAAGGCCGAGACCACGGTGTACACGTGCGACCTGAGCTATGACTACGTGAAGATCAATGCGGAATATACCACGTAACAAAATGAAAAATGAAAAGTGAAGAAATCTATACCAGACACGTTGTATTTCCTCTCCTCCTCTCGTTCCCACGCTCTGCGTGGAAACGCAGATTTGACGCTCTGCGTCTCCAGAACTCAAATTGGAGCCGTGCCGCGTGAGCCTTATGCAAAAA
Organism: Candidatus Latescibacterota bacterium; assembly: GCA_030613045.1. Lineage (GTDB taxonomy): Bacteria > Latescibacterota > 4484-107 > 4484-107 > 4484-107 > 4484-107. Next base: position 1,567 of record JAUWMS010000464.1, read on the forward strand.
TCCGAAAAACGAGATTGCTTCTTTCAGCCTTGCGGCATCAATGGTTCGGAAAAGCATTTTCCCGAACCAACCGGTAAATTCTAAGCAACCAGAGGAATAAATTCATGAAAGAGATGACCAGCAGAGAACGGTTTTTACGTATGTTCGACCATCGGGAGGCCGACCGGATTCCCATTATTGACAGTCCATGGGGAGCGACGATTGAACGATGGCAGCGTGAAGGCATGCCGAGGGGGGTCAGCTATGTGGATTATTTCGGACTGGACCGCGTGGCTGGCATATCGGTGGACAATTCACCACGGTATGAAGAAAGGATCCTTGAGGAAACCGAAGAATATAAGACCTATACCACCCCATGGGGAGCGACGTTGAGAAATTGGAAGCATGCGGCTTCCACGCCGGAGTTTCTGGATTTCACGATTATTGATCCCCGTGCCTGGGAAAAAGCCAGAGAACGCATCAAGCCGGACAGGGACCGGATAAACTGGGAACACCTCAAGAAGCATTATCCCACATGGGAAGAGAAAGGATTCTGGATACAGGCGGGCCTGTGGTTCGGCTTCGACATTACCCATTCATGGACGGTGGGCACAGAGCGACTGCTGTGTGCGCTGATTGAAAATCCTGCGTGGTGCATGGATATGTTTTCCCATTTGCTCGAAGTGGATCTGGCGCTACTCGACATGGTCTGGGAGGCCGGATACCGGTTTGATAGCGTCATGTGGCCCGATGATATGGGGTATAAGCACAGTCAGTTTTTCTCGCCCAATACGTACAGAGAAGTGCTGAAGCCGTTTCATAAACGCGCCATAGATTGGGCGCACGCAAAAGGGATCAAGGCGCATCTCCATTCGTGCGGAGATGTCAACCCGTTTATCCCGGAGTTGATCGAGATCGGTCTCGATGCGCTCAATCCCCTCGAGGTGAAAGCCGGGATGGATCCCATTCACCTCAAAAAGACGTACGGGAAGGATCTGGTGCTTCACGGAGGAATCAATGCGGTATTGTGGGATGATCCGGCGGCCATTCGAGCAGAGATGGAGAAAGTGGTGCCCGTTATGAAGGAATCGGGCGGGTACATATTCTCCTCGGACCATTCCGTGCCGTCCAGTGTCAGTTTGCGCGATTTCAGACAGATCGTCGAATTGGCAAAGGAATTGGGTTCGTATTGAATGCATGGTTTATTTTGCACATTTTCCGCTCACCGTGGCGTTCGGGGGAGAAATCGCGTGCAGCGTGAAACGTAAACCGAGACACGCGACACGTAACACCCGTCTTTTGAGATTTTCTCCGCGCCCTCTGCGCCGCTGCGGTGCGAATTAAAAAAAAGGAAAACACAATGCCTCTTGAAAAAATCCGCTTTGACGACAAAGGCTTAGTGACCGCCATCGCTCAGGACTACGAAACGGGCCAGATTCTGATGGTGGCCTATATGAATCGGGAGAGTGTGCAAAAAACGCTGGAGACGGGAAAGATGACGTACTGGAGCCGGAGTAGAAAGCGGCTCTGGCGCAAGGGAGAGCGCTCCGGGCACTTTCAGCACGTTAAAGAATTCCGGATAGACTGCGACGGGGATG
>JAUWMS010000536.1 GCA_030613045.1 Candidatus Latescibacterota bacterium
TTCAGCGCACGGTGGGGAAGTTATGGCGACGATCTTTCAGAGGCTGGGGGGCATCGGGCTGGTCAGTGACTGCTCGGTTAGAGATATTGCCGAAGTCAGGCCGATGAAGTTTCATTATTTCGCTACGGGTAAAGTAGCCAGTCATGGCACGTTTAGAATCGTCCGCGTCCAGACGCCGATAACAGTATGCGGATTGCAAATTGCTCCGGGCGACCTGCTCCACGGCGACGAAAACGGGTTGATCAAGGTGCCGGGGGAAGACAGGGACCAACTACCCCGTCTAACAGACGAAGTCCGTCACGCGGAAGCCGCTCTGCTGGAGTATGTGAACAGCGATGGGTTTACGGTGGAAGGGCTTGGCAAACGCCTTACGCACTGACCGGTTGGCCCTTTGTTTGGCGAAAAGAGTTTTCCCTTTCTCCTGCCGTGCGATAAACCGCACGGTTCGCTGAGTGAGGTGGCAAACTTTTTCCGAACCGTGACGTTCACGTCACGGCGGAGAGAGAGCAGCAGGTAACAGAATCTCCATGAAAGCAACCTAACCCAAGGATAAGAAAATGGTTGAGATGTCTTCCCGGGAAATTATGCGCAGGAGCATGCGTCGTATTCCCACGGATCGAATACCCACCATGCCCCAGATCTGTCACGATACCCCCATACGCCTGTTCAGTTCGGATTCCGGGGATTGGATAGACCGAACAGCTCGGTGTATTGAGGATCCTTCCCTGATCTATGAGTACGTCATTCGGCTTGTCAGACAGATAAACTGCGACGGTTTGCGGCTGTTTATCAAGCCTGATCCCATGAAGGTGCGCCGGAAGGGGGACGAAATCATTGTGGCCAACCGTTCGGGAGACCGGATCGGCAGAATTGATCTCCACGGAGGCGGAGGCTTTGTTGCGGACCAGCCCAAACCTCCCGCTGAATCCCTTGCGGATGTTCGAGCGCGTCTTGCCGGGATGGAAGCCGCTTTTACCGATGAGAAGCTGGAGCGCCTTGAATCCGCGCGGAGCCTTGTTCCGGACAAATTCGTTGCGGCCAGCCCGAGTGGGATCACGATGAACACATATAGCGATCTGCGCGGCAGAGAACAGGCCATGCTCGATTTGTTCGAGCGCCCCGATTTCGTGCGCGCGGTCATGGATTTGCAGGCGGAGACCGCCATCCGCCTTGCGGAAAAACTCATCCCCACCGGGATTGATGCACTCTACATAGGAGATCCCGCCGCAAGCGCCAGCATCATAAGTCCCCGGCATTTTGAAGCGTTTTGTCTCGCGCCCTACCAGAAATTCTGCCGTCATTTTAAGGGCAGCGATATTCTCATCTCCATCCACATCTGCGGGAATTCGAATCCCATTCTGGAGCTGATGGCGGATACGGGCGCGCATACGGTGGAACCGCTGGATCCCCTTGGAGGGGTTTCCGTCCGCGATGCGAAAAGGCGGATCGGCGGGAAAGTGGCGCTTATGGGAGGAGTGAATACGCTCACCCTCTCACGGGGGACACCGGCGGAGGTGCGCGAGGAGGCGATCCAAAAGTGCCTGGAAGGCGGGCCTTTCGGCTATATTCTGGCGGCGGGAGACATGGTTCCGCCCGATACATCCATGGAAAACTTACAGGCCCTGGTGGATGTCAGCACGAAAAGTCTTTGGAAAGAAGGTGAGAAAGTGGGAAAGTGGGAAAGTGAGACCCCACTCTCACAGTTCTTGAGGGCTTAGTGGCTGAGGGAGGTCTTCCTTCAGAAGGTCGATTCAGTCCAATAGAGGGAGAATCGACTAAGGGACAGAGGACATTTCTCAGTCCTTAGTTCCTCCTTGTCAGAAGTTTGCCGGGGCTTTCAGCTCTGCGGAAAGCCGAGCTAAAGCTGGCACTAAGAACATCATAAACTCCCTGAAGGGACTGTACGTTCAGCCTCTTCAGAGGCTTTTTGCCTTTGCCAGTGCCGAGTTTACTCCGGCTTTTTTCGGAGCAACTAAGACCTCTGACAAGGATCACATAGCGTGGAGCGTTCTGCCTGATCCCTGATCCCTAACCCCTAACTGACAAGTGCCAATACATCGTGGACACTTTTTTGTGCCAGGACATCGTGGACAAAAAGAGATGCTAGGCCAGCGTTACCAAAAGTTCTTTGGAAATTTGAGTGATACTCCGTTCATACTCGTGGACACCAAGTAATCAAGCTAAGGGAGGTGTTTATGAGTAAAGAGCTTGAGCAAGAACGGATAAGGGCGGTGCAACTATAGTCGCCTTACGGGCTCCTTTCGTTGCATTGCCGCATATCATCCACAGTGAAGCTAA
>JAUWMS010000121.1 GCA_030613045.1 Candidatus Latescibacterota bacterium
AAACCGAGCGCGGCATCTTCCCGCCCGTTATCCGCCATAATGGTGATCTTCAGCGGATCGAGTCTGGCTTTCGGATACTGATAATTTTTTACCTTCAGCAGGAAAACCGTAAACCGCTGCGGCGTTTTTTGGATATCCCAATACTTCGAATCGCCGTACGTATAAGGATTGGTGGATTCAGGTCCCATCTGCGACACGGTCGCAAACTGCCGGTTCAATTCCTCGTCCGTCATCGGCCGCAAACTCACCTCCAGCCGATCCCTTACAAAGGTGATCGTGCCATCGTCGCTGATCTCCACCTCAGCCTCCTGCAACGCCTCATCCGCCGGCCTGAACGCTCCGGTATAGAGTTGATATCCGCACCCCGAAGTGATCCCCATGCTCGCCAGCATCACCGCCATCCAAATCGTCCAGCGTCTCATCATAGCCTCCTGATTTATTCTTATGCCGGGTTCATCTCAATAGACCACAGACACCATATACGGCGCTTGGGTGGGCGCCGATTCCGAATCCGCATTCACGTGAAGCGCTGCCGAATAGATGCCCGGAGGCACCCGATTTCCAGCGTCGTCCCTGCCATCCCACAGAAAGAGGTAGTTTCCTGCTGCGTTTCCCCGTTGTTCCGTGAGGCTTCTCACCCGCTTTCCGTGCAACGTCCGAATCACCACCTCCACCTTCCGGGGGGAACTGAGCTTAAACACCGAGAAGCGGAAACCCATCTCATCGTGCACGCCATCCCCGTTGGGTGTGAAGGGATTCGGTGCTATTTCCACGTCCCCGATAATGCGGTCGTCCATCGGAACAGAAACGCTCAACCCCTGACCGGGCAACTCGTCCGTCACATCCCCCGCATCTACCCGCTGCCACGAACTCGGGTTTTCGGAATGGGCTACCGAAACGTTGAACACGGTTCCGTTCAGAAAAATAGTGGTCCTGAATCGGACCTGGATCAGATCCTTACTTCCCCTTCGGATCACCTCGGGCAGACGCACCCACAACGAATCCGAGTCCGCGTTCAGCACCTTCAGCGTGTCCCCCTGCCCGTTCACAAAGTTTCCTGCCCCATCCGAAGAAAAATCGTCTGTGGAACCGATCTGAAAATCGCTCTCATCTCCTAAGCTTACCCCCACCAGATTCATCTCCACCACAGGAGGCGACTGAATCAGGATATCGTCGAATCCGGAATGTTGCGGTGCAAAGCGCGTTCCAAGCAAAATCGCAAATTCCTGGGGTTTCCCCTCCAATACGTCGCAATCCGGGGAAATCTCTCCCAAAATTTGTTCCACTACGGGATTCCGGAAATGAATCGTGATGGAATTCAGCGTGGCCGCGGCCTGAGGATCGTCCGACAGCAACTTGGCCTGGATCATCAAATACTTTCTCGGACTCGGAGAGACGATCTCATCCCCTGACTGTTCGTAAGCCGCGCTCCAATTGCTCCAGTCTGTTCCCGGCAGCAAGTCGGTCGTGATCGGCCCTTTCGAAAACGAGGGGAGCTTATTGTACTTCATCTCGGTCACTTCTTTGCCGCTCTTGTCGAAATAGTGCTTGACCTCCCTCAGTTCATCTCCGGTTCGCGTGCGCAGCCTGACCTGAGTGCCGGGGGGCACGTCCGCGTCCCACTCGATCGTGGTGATGTTTCTCGATCCCCCCAACTCCATCAGATCCGAGGTCATCGTCACCTCCGGCGCCATCCCCTCCCCGTAGATCTGGAACTCCGCCATGTTGCCGGCGAAGTCCACGGGGGATGAAGCAGGGCTCGACCAAGTAGTGACAGTGTGTCTTTTCTGCATAAGATCCAGATGTCTGAACTCGATGTAGCGCACCCGATGGGGTTCAAACGTATCCTCGAGACGCCACATCCAGTCGTCAATCACTTCCCGCGATTTGGGGCTGACCGTCTCCCAGATCAGCGTTCCATCGGGCGCCACCGAACCGTCCGAGACACGGCTAACGTACCCCTGAAGCACTCCGAACGCCCGGTCCGATCCCTTCTGAAGGACATAGCGCATCGTATCCACCCAAAACAGGGATCCAAGATCAACCGTCAGCAGTCCCCATCCCGCGCCATACCCGGCCTCGCTATAGGCCGCCGCCAACCATCGGGTGGTCAGCGCGCCGTCGAAGGCATCCATCGGAACAGCGGCCTGGTTGGGATCGCTCATGCTGCCGCCGCGCTCCAGAATCCCTAAGCCGATATTGTCTCCGACGGACCAGACCTCCAATGTTTCCAATTTGGGACGTTCTTTTCTGTAATACCGGATCCCTCCCTGCTGCTCCACGGGAAGCGTCTCGTAGTCCTCCCGGCGGATCACCCGCTCTTCGCCCGCGATCTTCCAGATATACTCTATCGCCCCTTTCCAGTCGGGTGCCAAAGCCTCGTATGCCGTTTCCGTGATCCGCTCCGCTTTATCCCGGTCGCTGTCGGTCATGACAATGCGCACATACTGAAACGCGCGATTTTCCGTCCAATACTCGTCCGTCGCCTCCGTGGGAGAGAGCGTCACCTCAAAAGTTCGCTGATCTTTGTTGGGTTTGGTCGTTTCCGCCGCCAGAATATACTCCATCGCCAGGGAAATCTCAAAGGCATTCTCCCCTGTGGAAGTGAGTACTTTGAACTGCAAAAAAGGATCGCCTTCCCCCTCTTCGGCAAAGCGCAGCACCAGCTTCGTGGCCGACACCAGTCGTCCCAGATCTACCTCCACCCACCAACTCTCCTTCGGATCGTTCAGGTCGGGTTCCCAGAAAGTGTGCGGCTCGTCGTCTATAATATGAACAGCTTCTTTCGGGTTAGATCCCGCCTGTTTAATGCCTCCACGGGCGAAATACTTCCTGACGTCCGTATCGTACCAGGAACCCTCGAATTCTTCCTGCTGTTTTCTGTCAATCTCGTGGACGAATTGCTCCGCATCCTCACAGGCATTGATGTGCTTTCGGATAAAGCGGGGAGCGACCTGTCCGTCGTCGCTGACGTCGAGGATCCCCTTGGGAAACGTCCAGTGGCGCCAGTGATCCGCCGTGTTGATGAGGACCTTATTCGCCCGGATGGAATATCCCTGTTGCGCCCAGACCGTGGAGCCGCACAACAGCATAAGAGCGCCCAAAACCAATGCCCTCAGAAGCCCTCCGGATTGCGGATTGCGGATTGCGGATTGCGGATTGCCCACCTCCACCCCCAAATTCCTCAAATCCTCGAGTTTTATCGGAATGCCTGCTTTTTTCATAGTGCAACTCTCTGATTCTATATAGTCACAATTTTGGTTTTCGTTTGGAATAGGACGCAGAGCGTCTAATCTGCGTTCCCGACTCTCTTGTCATTGGTGATTGCGAATTGGGGGTTTGGTTTTCAATCCGCAATCCGCAATCCGAAATCAATATACCACCGTCACCGTCCCCACCCGGTTTTCTTCCTTCTCATCCGTGCGCACAGAGAGCCGATAAAAGTATACTCCGGGCGAGACCCTCTCCCCATCCTCGTCCGTCCCATCCCAGATTTGAACGGCGCGTCTGCTCGGATCGTTTCCACGATACACCTTTTTTACGAGCGCGCCCGACAGATCGTACATATCGAGGGAAACCGGAGCGGATCCCGTCAATTTGAGCAGATGATAGGAGATGAGCACCACGTCGTTGTTTCCGTCTCCATTCGGCGTGAAGGGATTGGGCACCGCCGCCACAGCAACGATCATCGGGCCTTCCAGAGCCGTCGTCACCGAAAGGGTCTTTCCCGGAAGCGCATCGGTCACATTTCCGGCATCCACCAACTGATGCGGCTCCTCCAAGGCGCTGTCAAACACCCAACCGTCGAAGCGCGTATATCCCAGAACTAAGCAGTCGAACATCACCTCGACCAATGTCTGGTCCCGCTCTACCTTCGGAAAACCCACGACGAACCGGTCCTCCCGAATCTCGTGGGTGAAAGCCACTTCCGCGCCATCAATCCGCACCGCCCGCACCGTATCCGCCCGAACCGGTGTGCTGATCTCCAGATGATCGAATCCCGTATTCCCCGCCTCCATTTTTGGCCGCAAAGCATACCTGAACTCGGTGACCTCCTCAGAGGAAACCGCCACAGGATAAATCTCAGCCAGCACTTCGGCGGCGGGGATGTTGTGGGAGAACGCAAGGGCGATCAAGTCCAGCCCGGCGCCATCGGTGTTCGTAGGCGTAATGGTCACCCGGACCTGGGCATAAGCCCGGGGAGAGGGCGAACTCATCGTCACGCCTTCCAGTCCTTCCTCAAAGTCGTACGGAGCCGACCAGAAGCTCCAGTGATCCACATCGTGCGTGATTCGTCCCCGCTCGTCCGGCTTGGAGGCATCATACTCGTTCTTCGTCAAAGGATCTCCGGACTCGGACCACCATACCTGCTCATCGCCCACACCGGTTTTTCTCCAAAATACGTCCGGGGTGTCATCGCTCCCGCTCCGGGTCTGGATCTCCACCTTCGCGCCCTCGTCCCGCCATCCGTTCCATCGGATCTTTCCCCAGTTGGCCACGGACTCAAAGGAGATGACGTTGGAAGTGTAGGAAGCCACGTAGGGCAAATACCCCTCTCCATAAATCTCCACCTCCGCGATTTCCCAGGTATCCGTAGGCGTCAGTGGTTCGATCTCCACAAAGCGCACAGGCTGTAAAGGAATGCTCAAATCCACCATTAGATCCAGGTTCTCCCTCTCCTCTACGATAGGATCGCCGCCCATACTACGCGACCGCGCTGTTCCCGGGAATTCCTCCGCGACGCGCACCGCATACTCCTTGATGAGATGCGTGCGGAACTCCTCCCGCGAGCGGAACCGAATGCGGTTGACGGGAAACAATGCGCCTAAATCGAACTGGACCGCCAGCGTATGCCACACGAAGTAATAGGTGTCCCACTCTGGTCTGTGCACATAAGCGGTGGTGAGGTCCTGATCCACCATGCTGATCTTTTCCGGGTCGGTGATCTGAGTGGTGGGGATGGGCCGGACTCCGTATATCTGCTTGGGATCGAGCCACTCCACCAGGTTCCGGGTGGAATCTATATGCACCACCTGCATCGAGCCGGGGTCCGTCGAGGTATCTATGTGCTCGAACGCGCCCGAATCCACCCAGGGGTGCTCCTCTTCTCCGATCACATACTCGCTTTTGCCCCAGGCAGCATTCGAGGCCAAAACCCCTATCGTCCCCAATATGATCAACATCATGAACTTTTTAAGAGACTCGCATCTCATTCCAGGCACCCTCATCTTGAAGCAAATTTTAAATTCTAAGCGCTAAAATCCTAAACAAATCCTAAATTCAAAATTTCAAATTCTAAACCCTGCATCTCGTTCCTATGCTCCTGCGAGCGAGCCATCATCCCGGAGATATACAAACCCACTGCCGTGATCCCTTGATCTTCCAAAATCTCCTGAGCCGTCTTCCTGCTTCCGCGAACGATATCCTCAAGCGTCTGTCTGCCCTTTCGTCCTTTTCGCAGACTTTTTGTAATCCACCCTCAAAGCCTCTCTAAAAATACAGGGATGACCCACCTGTCCCGTATGACAAGCGAGTCATCCCTCAGATGGGATTTCTCCGTAGGATACAGAGAGATCAGGTTTCAATGATCGGAACGAAAGATGAAGTCCCGACGCTATTCCGCGAAGGAGGACTTGATCCGGCCCCAGGTCGCGGACTCAACGGCAAGCCCCTCCTCTAAGGGGGACAGAAGCCAATCTCCCCACAGGCCCGCATTGTCGGCATAGTACCCCGCCGCGAACACCGTTCTGTAATCCCTATCTTCATCTACGTCGGTGTCCGACTTGGCAAGCTCTATGCCAATGAGCTCATTCTCCGTAAGATCCACAATTTTGCTCTTTGGCAGGCTTTCCGCCGCAGTCTCGCCCGAGTGAGAATTCAGATCTTCCCAGGGCGTGACCATCATCTCCGCCGTCACCGTAGAGGGCCCATTGGATCCCAGCGCTCCGTCCAGGAACTGTAACCCATGATCCCCATAAGGCGGCATGCAATCCCAGTCCGGATCGGTCGTGTTGTAACTGTACATCGTCGTCCCCTTCTCCGGACGGAGGAAGTAATACTTATTGGCCAGCGCCCAGAACCACCGCTCCTTCTCCTCATCCGGGGAAGTTACGTAGATCGCATCCGGACCAAGCTTCGAGTGGGACGCATCCACATAGATCGAAAAATACTCGCCACTCTCCATGTAGGAATTGTCGTAGATCCAAGTCGCGAAGTAAATCCTGTTCTCCGTGTCGTTCCAGCCCCATGCTATCTTCATGTTATGGTCGCTCGGATCGAACTCAATGCCTTCGTCCTGAACCATATTCTCCTCGTGGATCCAGTACAGTTCGGGCACGATGTCCCAGTCGCTGATGTCCCCGTCAATCGTGGGCGTCATGCCATCCGGGAACTGGAAAACGTACTGCATCTCACCGATATCCACTCCGGCGGCCATCCCGACGAAACCAACCACAAAGCTCAGCGCGACCAACGAGATCAGACACTTCTTCATGATACGCTCCTTTTCTACCGGTGCGAAATCTGCTTCCACACCTTTGGGTTAGCACCACTACACGGTGGATCACCCGTTCATAAGGGCACATCCAACCGCAACGCCCTTGCTGTGAACAAGAACTTCGGGGCATCACCTCCTTGTGGGGGAATAGAGCTGTCTGATGATCTGATAGTCAAAAATAATAAATTCTCGCAGACTTGTCAAGGCTTTTTTTGTCGAATTTTGTAAGGCATCGAGTCGTTGCTGCAAAAAAAGGATTTCGCCCGTTTTGCGCGGTGAGTACGCCGCGCCTTTGTACCCTCGCGGCGGTGAATTATTCGGGTTGCATTTGGCGCTCACCGGTTTGGCGGTTCGCTTTCCTATACAGCGCCACGTACTCCCGCGCCGAGTGCATCCACGAGAAATCCTGCTGCATCCCGGTCCGCATCAACTGCCTCCACGTCTCCCGATCCTGATACGTGGCCACCGCCCGCTTGATCGCCACAAGCAGCGCACGCGCCGAATACTCCTGAAACACAAATCCATTGGCCGTCCCCTGCCCGGCGCGTTCCGGCGTGTAATCCACGATGGTATCCGCCAAACCTCCTGTTGCGCGCACGATGGGCACGGTCCCGTATTTGAGGCTGTATAGCTGATTCAATCCGCACGGCTCGTATCGAGACGGCATCAGGAACATATCCGATCCCGCCTCGATCCGGTGCGCCAGGGCATTGTCGAAGGTCAGATGGATGCCCATTTTTTTCGGA
>JAUWMS010000081.1 GCA_030613045.1 Candidatus Latescibacterota bacterium
GGAGTATGCGCATCCGCTCGGCGTGACCGTCGAAGGAGAATTGGGCACATTGGGCGGCATCGAGGACGGCGTGGGTTCCGGCGTGGTGCGTCTGACCGATCCGGATCAGGCGGTGGAATTCATCGCGGCGACTAACGTGGATGCGCTGGCCATCGCCATCGGCACGTCGCACGGAGCATACAAGTTCAAGGTGGCGCCCAAATTGGCGCTGGATATCGTGAAAGCCATCCACGAGCGCATGCCGGATACGGCCTTGGTGATGCACGGCTCCTCCAGTGTGCCGCCGGAATTGGTCGCCGTCGTAAATAAATACGGCGGTCAGATGAAGAAGGCGATGGGTGTGCCGATGGAGGCGATTCAGTCGGTCATTCCGCACGGCGTGCGCAAGGTAAACATTGATACAGACGGACGGCTCGCCATCACCGGAGCCATCCGAAAGGTCTTTGTGGAGCAGCCCGAACAGTTCGATCCGCGCTCGTACCTCGGGCCCGCGCGCACAGCCCTGGCCGAACTCGTGGCGGGCAAGATGCGCGATCTTGGCACAGCCGGACACGCCGGGGATTTCGAGCCGGTGACGCTGGAGGATATGAAGAAGCGGTATTTGAGTGAATAATAGAGAACAAGGCAACCCCAAATTGTGAATTGTAAATTGTGAATTAATAATTGTTAATTAACAATTCACAATTGACCATTAGAAGGGAGAACGCACATGGCGATCAAACTCGGTATCAACGGATTCGGCCGCATCGGACGATTGGGTTTTCGCGCGGCTGTGGCGGACGGCAACATTGACATCGTGGGCATCAACGACCTGTCCGACGCTAAATCCCTGGCGCATCTCGTCAAATACGACACCACCCACGGGAAGTTCAGCGGCGAGATCTGCGCCGACGGGGACAATCTCGTGCTCAACGGAACCAAAATTCCGGTCAGCGCGGAGCGGAACCCCGCCGACCTTCCGTGGAAGGCGCTGGGCGTGGATGTCGTATTGGAGTCCACCGGCATCTTTCGGACACGGGAGCAGTTGGAGCTTCACCTTCAAGCCGGCGCGCCCAAGGTGCTTTTGTCCGTGCCGCCCAAGGACAAGATTGACGCGGTGATTCTGATGGGCGTGAACGACGACGACCTGAAGCCGGAGCACAAGCTGGTCTCCAATGCCTCGTGTACGACCAACAGCCTGGCCCCGATGGCCATGGTGCTTCATGAGAACTTCGGTCTCAAGAAGGGCTTCATGACGACCATTCACTCCTACACCAACGATCAAAGCATTCTGGATATGATCCACCCCGACCTGCGTAGGGCGCGCTCCGCCGCGGCCAACATCATCCCAACGACGACGGGCGCGGCCAAAGCCATCGGCCAGGTGCTGCCGGAGCTGGAGGGAAAATTGGACGGGATGGCCATCCGCGTGCCGACGCACGACGCGTCCATCACGGATCTCGTGGTGGAGGTGGAGAAAGCCACCACGAAGGAAGCGGTGAACGCGGCCTTCAAGGCGGCGGCGGGCGGCAAGCTCAAGGGGATCCTGGAATACTGCGATGAGCCGATCGTCTCCTCCGACGTGATCGGCAATCCCGCGTCCTCCATCATTGACGCGCTCTCCACCAACGTCATTGGCGGCAATCTGGTGAAAACCCTGTCGTGGTATGACAACGAGTGGGGCTACTCGAACCGCTGCGTGGATTTGATCAAGTTGATGGCCGGGTAAGCGCGCCTGACATGATCTAACCGGCACATGGGAAGTGGCGAATGGCGGAAAGGCTGTTCGCCATTTCTCTATAATAATAAGGTGAGACCGCACATGACTACCACGGAAACCCTGTTGGCGTCGGTTCGCGAGTGGGCGATTCCGAAAAAAACGGCGCATCCGGGATTGTATTTCTCGAAAAAGGATCTGCCCGGACTGCGGGCGAAGGCGGCGGCGAGTCCGGCGATTTTTCAACCCATCGTGGATAAGATCGAAGAGCGGCTGAAGGACCCGGAGATCCAAGGGCGGGCGATGGGAGCGGAGGAGTTGGCCTTCGTCTATGCGATTACCGGAGAGGAGCGCTATGCGGATGCCGCCCAAGAGGCCACATGGGCGATCCTGTCGGAACCCGATTGGGTGGCGCTGGCTCACAAGCCGCTCCGGGTGGATTTGAATGTCGCGCGAACCGCACGGGTGTTGGCGGAGGTGTACGACGAACTTTACGACGTATTGAGCGTCCAGGAGCGCGCCCGCATCCGGGAGGGAATAATCGAGCGGGCGCTGAACTTGTTTCTTGAAATCGTGCGGGACCAATCCGAGTGGTGGACGGGTTCTCAGAACAATTGGCGGAGCGTGATCTGCGGGGAAATGGGGATCGCCGCGCTGTGTATGAGGGAGCACTATCCCGACGTCCGGGAGTGCGTAGATTGGGCGCTGAAGGGCGTCCTGTCCCTGCTCGATCTCGTCGGTCGGGACGGCGGCTATTATGAAGGGGTGGGATACTGGGGATACGGGATCGGGGAGGCGGTTCGGTTTGGGGAGATCCTGCGACGGGTCTCGGGCGGGGCCGTGGATCTGTTTGATCATCCGTATCTGAAGGTCGCGGGAGATTTCGGGTTATACTGCACCACCGGGGATGGCGGGGCTTTCAATTTCGGGGACAGCGGATACGCCCCGGCCAATCCCACCTTGATGGCAAAGTTGGCCGCGCAGTATCAAAATTCGCACCATCAGTGGCACGTGGGGAAATATCCCCCGCAGGATCTGTACGGATTCCTCTGGATGGACCCGGAGTTGAAAGGGAAGCAGCCTCCGGACGAAGCGGGATCCAAGCATTTTAGGGACGTGGGCGTGGCCGTGATGCGCAGCGGATGGGACGCGCAGGATACCTTCGTGGGACTCAAGAGCGGATGGAGCACGGGCGGGCACTGTCACTTAGATATCAATTCCATTGTCCTGAGCGCCTTGGGGGAGCGGCTCATCTCGGATTATGGGGGGTGGACTTACGCGCATTATCACGGATTCTTCGACTACCGCGGCGGGCGATGGCGCTTCGAGGGAAACCAGTCCGTGGCGCACAATACGCTGGTGGTGGACGGACAGGGACAGACCTACGGGATGCCGGAATACGGAGACCGCTATTCGTGGAAGCAACTGGGGTACATTCAGCGGTTCTATTCTTCGGAGACGTACGACTACGTGGTAGGCGATGCGAGCCGCGCGTATGGCGATCTTCTCGGCAAGTTCATCCGATACGTCGTGCTGGTGAAGGGAAACAACCCGTACGTGGTGATCCTCGATGATCTGAAATCGAATCCGGCGCGGACGTTCGAGGGACGGCTGCATCACATGTCGGACGAGGTGGAGATCGGAGACGGGTTTGCGTCCCTGAAAAAAGGCGAGGTGAAGCTGGATATCCAATTTGCGGATGCCTCCGGCCCCGTGGGCTGGCACATCGCCGATGTGAAGAAACGGTCCACGTATGATGGGATATCCGGGAGAGCAAGCGGCGAGCGGCGATACATCAGCTACGAGCCGTTTCGGAAAATCTTAGAGGGGCAGCTCGTAACCGTACTGGTTCCAAGACCGGCTTCGGAGTGCGGAGAGACCAAGGTGGAGGTGACGCGAAACAACGAAGATCCGGACAAGGAGAAAATCGTAACCGTGAAGGTGGATACCGGGCAGCGGAGCGATACCCTTCGCTTCGATCTGGCCTATTGGCAGGAGGGCGGCACCGTGGTGCTGGATTCCTGAGTGCGGTGGTTCGTGCGCTGGGACGGTTCGAGTGGAGGACAAAGTAAGAGCGGAAAATACGGACGATGGAAGAGATCACAGCGGATATTCGGGCGCTTGAAAAGGAGACCGAGGGATTGTTAGGAAACTCTCGGAGAGCCGTGGACCCGAGCAATGGGTTGAAAAAAGAGGCACGCTCATCGTTGTTATGAAAAGATACGGTGCAATTCTTTAATAAGCCCGGCGACTATGAAAAAAACTTTCACAGCATCAGAGGGGAAGACCCCATGAATCGAGGATGCACAGGGCGTTACCGGATTCAGACGACACTGGGGGAATCCGTTCGGGCCTTCATTCCAGCCCCTTTGCCACCGGAACCGCCCGTTGTGCTCGACGGCATGCTGCAATCCCGGCTCGAATCGGCCCTTCTGGCGCTGGGGCGACTGGATAGCATCACCACCCTGCTACCGGATACCGCCCTCTTTCTTTACACTTACGTGCGCAAAGAAGCAGTCCTCTCCTCTCAGATCGAGGGCACGCAATCCTCTCTTTCGGATTTGTTGCTTTTCGAGGTGGAAGCGGCTCCGGGCATTCCACTCGATGACGTGACCGAGGTCTCCAACTACGTGGCTGCCATGGAACACGGGCTGCTCCGGCTTCGGGAAGGCTTTCCCCTCTGCAACCGGTTGATTCGTGAGATTCATACGAAATTGCTGTCCACAGGTCGGGGCAGCGATCAGGAGCGGGGCCGATTCCGACGCAGTCAGAACTGGATCGGAGGCACCCGTCCGGGAAACGCCCATTTCGTGCCACCCCCTCCGGAGGATATCGAGCCGTGCATGTCCGATCTTGAAAAATTCCTGCACGCGGAAGAACCCTTTATGCCCCAGCTTATCCGGGCGGGCCTGGCCCATGTACAGTTTGAAACGATTCATCCCTTCCTGGACGGCAATGGCCGTCTGGGCCGATTGCTTATCACGTTTATCCTCTGCCACAGGGGAATGTTGCGGGAACCGCTGCTCTACCTGAGTCTGTTCTTCAAGCAGCACAGGGACGAATATTACCGCCTGCTCGATCAGGTCCGCACCGAGGGCGAGTGGGAAGCCTGGATATGCTTCTTTTTGGAGGGAGTGGCGGTCACCGCCGAGGGAGCACTGGAAACAGCGCGCCGGCTCGTCGAGCTGTTCGCCCGGGATCGGCAACGCATTCAGCGACAGGGGCGGGAGGCCGGCTCCATGCTCCGGGCCTTCGAAGCCTTGAAGCGTCGTCCGGTGCTCACCCTGCCTGGGATGTGCCGCCTGAGCGGGTTGACCCACCCCACTGTATCGGCCGCGATGCAACGTATGGAGCGGCTGGGTATCGTACGGGAGCTTACGGGACACGCTCGGAACCGGGTTTTCGGCTATTTGGATTATCTCGCCATCCTCAACGAGGGAACGGAGTCGCCATAAACGTGCGCAAACCCGCAGGGGCCGCGGGCCTGCCGCATATGTCGGATGCCTGGATTGACGAATCCAGGACGGAAAAGAAGCGCGGATCCGCGAAAAAAGAGGAGAGCGGATGAAACCGGCGTCTTATCTAAAATACGAGGATTCCCGTCGTCCTCTGTGGAAGACCTTACGTGCAACAGAAAAAGCAGTGTTGCCGTAATATAAGGCAGCACGTAGGCGGTATAATCTAAGGGTGAGCACAGGAGAACCCATGAAACGAACGACGGTGACCTTACATACCAAGTTCCGGATCGGCCCGGTGGATCCGCGGATATTCGGAGGCTTTCTGGAGCACATGGGGCGCGCGGTGTATGAGGGGATCTATGACCCTGAAAGCGCTCACGCCGATGCCGATGGATGCCGGGGAGATGTGCTGGATGTCCTGCGCCGCTTGAAGATGACTACGATGCGATACCCCGGTGGCAACTTTGCGTCCGGATACCATTGGCAGGACGGTATTGGGCCTCGTGAGACACGCCCAACAGTGCGGGAGCTGGCGTGGCAAAGCATAGAAAGGAACCATTTCGGAACGGACGAGTACGTCCGCCTCTGTCGGAAGATGGGGTGGTCGCCTATGCTGACCGTCAATCTAGGGACCGGCACACCGGAGGAGGCTCGCAACTGGGTGGAGTACTGCAATTGCCCAACTGGCACGAGGTATGCCGATATGCGAACTCTAAACGGCAGCGAAGAGCCCCATGCCGTGAAACTCTGGTGTCTGGGAAACGAGATGGACGGCCGCTGGCAGTTGGGGCACGTTCCCGCCGGCCAGTATGCTATTCGCGCGCAGCAGGCGGCCAAGATGATGAAGGACACGGACGCTTCCATCGAATTGGTCGTCTGCGGTTCCTCTGGCATCGGGTTGGAAAGCTACATGGAGTGGGACCGACAGGTGCTGGAGCATCTTGGAGACCTGGCCGATTACATCAGCTTGCATCGCTACGTCGGAAATCCGAATGAGGACACCCCGGATTATCTCGCCATTACCTCGTCCATTGATCGTCAGATCGAGGAAATGGACGCGGCCTGCCGGTTCATCCAGGCCAAACGCCGAACCAGAAAACGGCCGTACCTTTGCTTCGACGAATGGAATGTATGGTACAAGAATCACGAAACAGACGGCAGGGGCAAGATTGCCCCGCACCTCATCGAAGAGGTGTACAACCTTGAAGACGCGCTGGTCGTGGCCGGCTTTCTTCAGAGTTTCATCCGACATGCCGACGTGGTGAAGATTGCGAACCTCGCTCAAATCGTAAACGTGATCGCTCCCGTACTCACGCGGGGAGACCAAGTACTCGTGCAGTCCATTTTCCACCCGTTCGAGATGATTTCAAAGCGTCGGGACGGCCTCTCGCTGCGGGTCGTCATCGATGGCCCTTCCTACGAGGGCGCCACAAACGGACGCGTTCACTATATAGACGCCAGCGCCATACTCGGTGACGGCGAACTCCACGTGTTTCTCACGAATCGCAACGTGGACGAAACAGCGGAGGTGTGCGTGGCTGTCGCGGACCGTGCCGTCCTGTCTCGAAAAAACGCGGAATTGCTCACAGGTCCCGCCCATAGAGCAGCGAACTCTTTTGAAGAAGGGAATGTCATCGAGGCAACACCATTTGAGAACGTGGAGATCGAGGACGGTCAGGCAAGGTGTGAACTGCCCCCGCTATCCTTCGTTGCGATGACTCTGAATCTGAACTGAGGCAATGCTCAACAAACCGGATGCAGGCGACGGCATACAGCCGCGCCTGATTTGTGACGATAGGCAGCACTGTCCCAAAAGCAAAGTAGGAGAAAAGACCGATGTTGTCAGGCGACGCGGGACCTCCCCCGCCTCAACTTCGATGCTCGACCTATTGAAAGGGAATACGATGAACCGGGATACGGATTGGTTCGCACAATGTGGCTGGGGCGTATTCTGTCATTACCTGACCTCGGCGGAAACGAGCGCGGAGGAATGGAATGCCCGGGTTGACGCCTTCGACGTGAAGGGGCTGGCCGAACAGCTCCGCACGGCCGGAGCGTCGTATTTTTTCATCACCCTCGGTCAGGGATCGGGGCACTACTGTGCGCCGAACGCAACCTATGACCGGATTTCCGGCATTCGACCGAGCAAGTGCGCGCGCCGCGATCTCATTTCGGACCTGCACAGGGAGCTTCATCCGCTCGGAATCGAACTGATGGTCTATGTGCCCGCCGACGGCTCCTTTGCGGACCGCGAGGCCCGGAAACGGCTGAAGATGCCCGTGCATTGGAACGATGGACCGGTGGACTGGGAACAGGCGTCCCAGTGGGTTCAATTTCGATGGGTGGAATATATGCGCAACTGGGAGGCCATTTGCCGCGACTGGTCGCTTCGCTGGCAGAACAAGGTGCGGGGATGGTGGATTGACGGATGCTACCATGCCGACATTCGCTATCCGGAGCGCGAAGAACCGAATTTTCGGAGTTTTGCCGTTGCCCTGCGCGCGGGCAATCGCGATGCGCTCGTGGCCTTCAATCCCGGCGTGTTGACTCCGGTGATCTGTCACACCGAGCATGAGGACTACACCGCCGGAGAAGTGGCGACGGCCCTTCCGGTGTGTCCCGGCCCGTGGGTGGAGAAGCACGGACACCGGGCAAGATACCATGTGCTGAGCTATCTCGGCGAAAATTGGTGCAAAGGACCTCCCCGGTTCCCCGAGGAACTGGTCGTCGGCTACACCAAGCACGTCACATCGAAGGGCGGTGTGGTCACGTGGGACGTCCCGATCCGGAAGAGCGGACTCATCCCTGAGGAATTTATGGAGCAACTCATAATCCTTGGAAAACATGGGCTCGGGAAGGCCTGAGCATTGTCGAACAAGACGCTTCACACCGGCAGACCTCGGAGGTCTTCAGGATCAAAGCGTCGGGAAGTGCATGACAAGGAGAGGAGTCGAACCACCATGATCTTAGACATACGCGAAAATGCCCGCTGCTATCTGCCGTTGAACAAGGGATTTGAAAAGGCGTTTGAGTTCCTGATGCGACCGGACCTGAAGGAACTCCCGCCGGACCGGTATGAGATTGATGGCACTCGTGTGTACGCGTTGGTGATGAAAGAGGACGGTCGCCGGAAAGAAGATGCGCTGCTCGAAACGCACGAGCGC
>JAUWMS010000484.1 GCA_030613045.1 Candidatus Latescibacterota bacterium
CCTGCCCCGAACGCACGGCTCGGCCATCTTCACACGAGGGCAAACCCAGAGCCTTGCCGTGACCACACTCGGCACGAAAATGGACGAGCAGAAAATTGAGACCCTGGAAGGCCAATCGTGGAAAAATTATATGCTGCATTACAACTTCCCTCCGTTTAGCGTGGGCGAGGTAAAACCCGTTCGGGGGCCGTCCCGGCGGGATATCGGACACGGCGCTTTGGCGGAGCGCGCCATCCAGCCCGTTATCCCCAACGACGAACTGTTTCCCTATACCATCCGGATCGTGTCGGACATCTTAGAATCCAACGCCTCCTCCTCGCAGGCGACGGTGTGCGCCGGAGTCCTCTCTCTGATGGATGCGGGCGTGCCCATAAAGGCACCGGTGGCCGGAGTCTCCATCGGCCTGATTCAGGACGGAGCGCGTTCCCTCCTGTTGACGGACATGTTGGGCATCGAGGATCACTTGGGAGATATGGACTTCAAGGTGGCCGGCACGCGGGAAGGGATCACCGCGATCCAGATGGATATCAAGCTGCGCGGCATCGATGCCGCGATCATCGAAGAAGCGCTTCGGAAAGGGCGCGAAGCCCGTCTGCACGTGCTGGATGTGATGGACCGGACGATGGCCGAACCCCGGACGGAGTTGTCGCGTTATGCGCCGAGGATCCTCTCGATGAAGGTCAAGCAGAGTCAGATCGGGGCGGTGATCGGTCCCGGCGGGAAGGTGATCCGGGCGATCACGGAAAGCACCGGCGCGACCGTAAACATCGAGGACGACGGAACCGTCACCATCGGCTCGGTAGATCCCGAGGCCGGGGAGAAAGCACTGGCGTGGGTCCAGTCCATCGTCCAAGAGGCGGAGGTGGACAAAACCTACACCGGCACGGTCAAGCGCGTGATGCCATTCGGAGCCTTTGTGGAAATTCTTCCGGGCAAAGAGGGATTGGTGCACATCTCCGAGTTGGAATATCACCGGGTGGAAAAAGTGGAAGATGTCCTCAACGAAGGCGACGAGGTTCAGGTGAAGGTCATCGGCATAGACGATCAGGGCAAAATCAAGCTCAGCCGCAAAGCTCTGCTCGAAAGGCCGGAGGGATCGGGAAAATCAGGGGGAGATCGCGGTGGGAACCGCCGGACGCGCCGATAAGCGTCGGAGCGGTTGCCGAATCAGAGCGCACAGAAATGGCCTATCGAATGCGATTCGGTAGGCTCTTTTTGTGGTTTGAGGTGCGGGAACAACCGCGGGGAAGAAACACCACGGAGACACAGAGGCACGGAGAAAAGCTACGAAAAGAGACCTCCTTTGTGTCTCGCGGATAAATTCCAATGAAGGGAGCGTGCTCCATGCACAGCAGAGAATTCTGGCTTGGAAAACGGGTCTTGATCGTGGCCGCGCTTTTTCTCACATG
The DNA here is from genome assembly GCA_030613045.1 of Candidatus Latescibacterota bacterium. Taxonomy (GTDB): domain Bacteria; phylum Latescibacterota; class 4484-107; order 4484-107; family 4484-107; genus 4484-107. The sequence goes on from JAUWMS010000484.1 coordinate 1,410, forward strand.
GCCTGACCTTTCGGCCTGGGCCGAGGCGCGCGAACCGGATATCCAATTCGAGACCCAAACGGCAGACTTCGGAAGGCTTTTGGAGGGAGAAAAAACGGAGATTCATTACCATTTTCGTAATGCAGGCGGGGATACCCTGATCATAAAAAACGTGCGAACGAGCTGCGGATGCACGGCGGCATTGGTATCCGAGAAGCGGGTTGCTCCGGGGGGAAAAGGCGATATCCGTGTCACGTTCAACTCAAGCGGTTTTGGGGGGAAACCGCACAAGACGGTATCGGTATGGTCCAACGATCCGGACACCCCGAAGGTGACGCTCTCCTTCTCCGGAATCGTGTGGTCGGAAGTGGAAGTCACTCCGCGCCGCATCGCATTCGGTCAGATAGACAAAGCGGCGTTGAACGACCCGAGCCCGGATGGAAAAAGGGAGAAGGCCGTTCGGCTTTGGAGAGAGGTGCGTGTAAAATTTCCCACGAACCCGAAGCTAACTGTGACAGGGGCGATGGCCTCATCCCCCGCGCTGAAAGCGGAGGTGATGCCGCGCGCTTCGGAGGATTCCGGAGAGGATGTGGTGCGGATCGGCCTTACTCCGGAGGCACGGATCGGTTCGCTCATAGAGCAAGTTACGATTTCCACCACCAGCAAGATCAAACCCACGGTCACGGTGCGGGTCCACGCGGAAATTCGGGGCGATCTCGTAGCCACGCCGAGATCCCTTCCGATCCGGGTATCCCGGAAGGACACCTCCTACGTACGCCAGGTATTCGTGTGGAAAAAGGGGGAGAAAAATCTCCGGATAGAAGCAGTGAAGGATCTTACGGGGATATTTCTAACCAACGTGGTGGAGTTGAGGCCCGGGGCTCAGTACCGCATTGATCTGAGGCTGAAGCCAGACGCGAAACCGGGTTCGGTCAAAGGAAAGGTGATCGTACGCACCAATTATCCGGAAGAACCCCTGGTTGAAATCTCGGTCGTTGGGCGCATCGAAGAATAAGAGCCTATCCGAAAACCGCCCCCTCAAGAAAGTTCGCTTCGCTCACGGCCTTTAGATCCCGAGCTTCACGAAAAACAAACGGATAGAGACCTTGTTCTTACTTTTAGAGAAGCAAATTGGTATTACCTCATCTGTGCAGTTCTGGTCGCATCCGATACGGTCGATCGGACCTGTACAGCTTGAGCTGCGCCTCTATCTGATGCATCAACTTGTCCCTTCCACCCGCCTTCGCCATCGCAAGGACCCTCTCGGCATACCGCACGGCCTCTTCGTAACGGCCCTCCTCCGCGCAGGCGGCCGCCAATACCCCCAGCGCCCCGGGACTGCGATACCTGCTGGCCCGACACACCCGATCAGCCAACCGGACGGCCTCCCTACCATCCCTCACGTCAGAATCCGGACAGATAGCCAGCAACCAGGCATAGCTTAGAATCGCCCGAGGACGATCAGGTGCCTGTCTCATCCACCTCCGGAACAAATCCGCAGCCTCCCGATATCGGCCTTGCCGTATGAGCACGGTCCCCAAGTTCTCCCAAGCCCTATCCTGATCCGGCCGAACCCGGAGCACCCGACGGAACTGTTCCTCGCC
>JAUWMS010000220.1 GCA_030613045.1 Candidatus Latescibacterota bacterium
CCCTCGTAGGACAGCTTCACCTTCCCCTCTTCGAGCTTCGTCTCCGTCCAGCGCACCCGCCCTCCTTCGGCGATGATCGTAAGCTGCTCCATCCCCGCTTCCGGGCGAATGCCTTCCTCGCCCCCGTGGGACGTCAGAAAATCAATGTATCCCTCACGAGTCCCCACGGAGAAAGGCCCCACGGTCAGCCAGTCCGTCACGATCAACGGTTCATCCAAGGTGGGCAAAGCCGCATCCGCCGGGCGAATTCCCATCCCGAGGATCAGCCATACCAGTGCATAGAACGCCATCCCGAAGTATTTTAAGGGTCTCATAGCTCCTCCAGTGTTGGTTAATGGTGAGTGGTGAGCGGGTGCTCGACATTCGCAATTTGACAAAATGTAGCTTTTTTTATGGCGTGGGGCAAGCTGTTTTTTTCAAAAGTGCCAAAAAAATCGTAAGGTTCTGGCTTGCACTCTATTGCGGTCCTCCTCGTTGCAGTAACGAAGACCGCGTACGGGTACCTCTTGACAATTGTTCGCAAACGCCCTATATTTGAAAAAAAGCAGGGAGGGGAAGCGGACACCTGATCGCTGATCGCTGGACGCTTACCCGCTACGCAGGGAGAAAGATCAGACAGGAGAAAGACTTCCGAAGTTTTGCAAACTTCGGAAGTCTGGATGGATGTTCTGAGAAGTGGGATACCCAAGGAGAACGATCATCGTGAATGCCGACGAACCAAACATCTGGAAAAGCACGTGGCGCCTCCTCGGCTCCGTGCGCTTTGCGCTGATCATCGTGCTCCTGTTGGCCGGAGCCTCGATGCTCGCTGTTGCTATAGGTGCGTTTGTGGTGCCGCCCGGACAATCCGAAGCATTTTACCTCTATCATCTCGGAACAAGCAAAACCCGGCTTTACGCCGCGCTGGGCTTCCTGAATCCCTATCGCTCGTGGTGGTTTGTGGGGCTGCTGTTTCTTCTGACGCGGAGCCTGTTCGCATGCACGGTGCAGCGATTTCGGGGAACGATCCAAAGGGCGTTCGGCGTATGCTTCAAAAAAACTCCGGAAGAGATCGCCGCGCTGACGTTGCATCAGAGCTTCTCCCTCCCCGTGCCCCTCTCGTCCGCCACCGATCTGCTCCGAAAAACCTTGCGATCCTATCACCTCTCCGTTTCGCGCGACGGGGAGCGATGCGCAATCTTCGCGCGGAAAGGGAGGCTCGGAATCTTCGGAGCGCACGTTACGCATCTTGGGATCATCTTCCTGCTCATCGGAGGGATCCTCATCGCCCGCTTCGGAACCCGGAGCTTGGTGCGCGGACGCGTGGGCGACGTCATCGAGGCACCCGACCGCTCGTTCCAAGTGCGCATAGACGATCTCGAACTAAAGCTGAATCCGCACGGTCAGGTCAAGGACTGGTTTTCTACGCTGACCGTGCTCGATCCGGACCCTGTCCTGACCAAACGCATCGAGGTCAACGATCCGCTCCGGTATAAGGGGATTCGCTTCTACCAGTCCGATTGGGCGCAGGCATGGGATCAGGTTCGGTCCGTGATATTGGAGATCGAGCCGCGCGAGGAGACGGACGATTCCTTCAGACGGGAGGTGCCCTTTGGACAAAAGGTAGTCCTTCCTCAGTTTGGGCGGACGGTTCGGGTAACGCGCTTCGTGGCGAACTTTGTGATGAGTGCGGACGGACGGATCGCTTCCCGCTCCGATCAGCCCGGAAATCCGGCCATCCAATTGGAGGTGTATGAGGATGAAACCAGGACCTCCGACCGCTGGTTGTTCCTTCGTTATCCCGAATTTCACCAGGGTGAGGCGGATTCGTTATACGCCTTCCGCTTTCTCGACTACGAGCCGGTGTACATCACGGGCATCGAGGTGTCCAAAGCGCCCGGAAGCATCTTGATCTGGATCGGATTCGGCCTGACGAGTTTGGGAATTTTTCTGGCCTTCTTCATCGTGCACCGAAGGGTGTGGGCACTTTTGGAGTCGGACGAACAACAGGCAACGGGCAACGGACAACAAACAACAGGCAACAGGCAACAGGCAACGGACAACAAACAACAAACAACGCGGTGTTGGATCGGAGGGTTGACGGATAAGAACAAGGCTGGGTTTGAGCGGGAATTAGAGCAAATCGTTCGTTTTATGCCCGCTGATCCCTGACCCCTGCCCCCTAACATTCGATCGGATCGTTCGTCATCTGAAGGAGGAAGTATGACTACACCATTGGATGTACTATTTTTCTGGATGGCATTCTATCTTTATCTCGGAGGATTCCTCCTCTTTGTGCTGTACCTCGGAATCCGAAACCCGAAGGTCAGTTTCGCCGCTTCCGGCTTGATGGGACTGGGCTTCGCGGCGCACACGGTGGGCTTGATCCTGCGATGGAAGATCGCCGGACATCCGCCGTTTGCGCACAGCTTCGGCTATATTTCCGTGATGGCCTGGGCCGCCGTGGGCGCGTTTCTCGTGGTGCTGTGGAAATTCAAAAAGCCGATTCTCGGAGCGTTCATAGCGCCGCTCGCTTTCTTCCTGATGGGGATCGCGTCGCTGTTTCCGAAGGACGTCTCCGAGCAGTTGATGCCCGCCCTCCAGAGCTACTGGCTGTATATCCACGTGATCATCACGGTCCTGGGAAGCGGCGTGCTCACGGTGGCGTTCGGCGTGAGTGTGATGTACCTGGTTAAACTCAGGAGCGTGTCGTCGAAGGGGGAAAGAGAAGGCGACAGGCTCCCGAGTCTGGACCTGTTGGACGAGATCAACTACCGCTCCGTGACCGTCGGGTATCTGCTCTATACGGTCGGCGCGCTGATCTGCGGGGCCATTTGGGCGCACTACGCGTGGGGCAGCTTCTGGAGCTGGGATCCAAAGGAGGTGACTTCGCTGATCGTCTGGCTCTTTTATACCGGAACTTTGCACGCCCGCATCCAGAGGGGCTGGCGCGGAAAGCGCGCGGCGTGGCTGTCCATCATAGGCTTTACGATGATTTTGCTCTCTTTTCTTGGGAATCACGTTTTGGGGGGATTGCATGCGTATGAGTGAAGAAGGACTACGGGAAAAATAATGGGACACAGATTTCACGGATGAACACGGATAAAAAAAACGGAAAATTCGTGTGATCCGTGTCCAATAAACAAGGAGGAACCCATGTTGATCACACGCATACTCAAACAAATCGCTTGCACAGCGCTCGTGATGTTTCTGATCTCCGGATGCGGAGACGACAGCGTCAGTCCGCCTCCGACGGGAAGTGTATCTGGAAAGATCACCTTCGTGGGGACGCAGCCGGATTCGGGGGCGGTGTACATCAATGCGGCGGTGCACTATCCGATCACGGGCCCGACGGATTATTACGAGGCGCTGGAGGTGGCGCCTTCACAGACGGAGGTGACGTATCGGTTGGAGGGGATGAACTTCGGCACCTACGCGGCCATTGCGGTCTCGTGGAAGGATCGAACGGATCCCCGTCATACGATTCTGGGGATGTACGGATACAACGAAGCAGCGGGCGACACCATTCCCGATCCGGTGGTCCTCTCTTCCGAGGTTCCGGATGTCACAGATATTGATATTGTGGCCGACTACGGACTCTTTGCGCCACCGGCTGCACCGGCTTCCTCTGGCACGATCTCCGGCAAGGTGACCTTCAGCGGAACGTGGCCGTCGGAGCAGGTATATGTGGTGGCCAGTCTCTCCTGGCCGATGATGGGTATGCCCGCGCTCTCGGACCCGCTCTCGCCGGATCATCTCGACTACACGATCAAGGATCTGGCGTTCGGGGAGTATAAGATGGTGGGCGTGTTTACATATCCGTCCATGACGATGCTGGGAAGATGGCCCGATCCGGTCACGGTCAGCGCGAATCAGCCTGTCGTCACAGGGATAGATGTGGTGGCGGAGAACGAGTAACCGACAATGAAACTTCCTACCACGGAAAAACACGGAAAAACACGGAAAAAAAAGTCCTCCGGTTGGTTCGGGAAATTGTTTTCCCGAACCTTATGAACGCCAAAGGCTGAAAACGTGAAACCTGAGGAGAGGGAGACTGTTCACTTTTCACTTTTATCTTTTATCTTTCTTTCTGCCTGTCCGTGGTCTTCCGTGCTGTTCCGTGGTAAGGGGTCAGATGAGGCGGTATTTACACCATGATCCGAATCCCGAAGCGCCTTTTCGTCTATGCAGGACTGTTGGCCTTGATCCTGACGCCCGGAGAGCGGGAGGCGGGAGCCCAAGCCTCCGGTCGCATAGTGGGGCGGGTCGTGGAGCACGAAGGGAAGAGGCCGCTTGCCAACGTGAGTGTGGTTGTGGTGGGTACGCCGCTTGGGACGCTGACGGACGAGCGGGGGAACTACGTTATAGAGGCTGTTCCCGAAGGCACGTACACCGTCCGGGCGTTGAGGGTGGGAACTGCTCCAGGCAGCGCGTCCGACGTCCGGGTGCGCGCCGGAGCGACCACGAGCGTCTCTTTCCAGTTGAGGGACGAGCCGATCCGGGGCGCGGACATTGTGGTCACAGCGGCACGACGGGAGCAGACCGCTCTGCGCACGTCGGCGACGGTGCAGGTCATAGCGGGAGATCAGATGCGGGCGCGCGGGATGCGGAGTCTGGATCAGGCCCTGGAGACCCTGCCCGGTGTAACGCTGAATCGTTCCTCGGGAGTGGCGGTCAATGCGGTGCAGATTCGGGGGACTTCGGACGTCCGGGGCGGCGGGGTCGGCAACCGGGCGCTGTTGTTGATAGACGGCCGCCCGGCGATCTCCCCGGATACGGGCGGGGCTTTCTGGAACCTGCTCTCCACCGGAATCGTGGAGCGGGGCGAGGTGGTCAAGGGGGCCTTTTCCGCGCTGGATGGCTCGAACGCGATGGGCGGTGTGATCCACGTCATCACCAAATCCCCGACGGACGAGGACAAGACCTGCGGGCGGTTGCGCTATGGGCTATACGACCATCCTCCCGCGTGGATGCGCATCACGGAACACCGGAGTGCGCTGAGCACCGTGGAGGTGAATCGCAGCGGTCCTGTCGGTGACGGGGGCTATTTTTTTCTGCTTGGCAGAGACGCCTCGGACGGGGTTCGCCGGAACGGAGATTCGACGCGGCTGAATTTTTTTGGGAAATGGACCCATCGCTTCCAGCCGGATCGTTTGCTCTCGGTGGCGGCCGGAAAGAACGCGCTCGACAGAGGATACCCACATCCGTGGGAAAGCATCCTGCATCCACTCGAAGTCCTTCCGGAATACCGCAACGACCGGCAGAAGAAGCGGGACTGGAACGTGGATGTGGCCTTGGCGGCTCCTGAAATTTCGGGCCGCCTTTATTTCTATGAGCAGCGCTCCGAATCCCTGATGAATCCGGATGGTCGGACGGACGATGACTTTCGACCCGGATACAGGATAACGTCCACGGCGGATCGTCTGGGAAGTATCATCCAGATGGACCGGAGGGTGGCCGAGAAGCATCAGGTGATCGCGGGAATGGATGCGTCCACCGATTGGGTGGATGCGCAGCCAGAAGACGTAAGCTACGGGCGACATCGGGTGCATTCGGCGGCGGGCTTCGTTCAGGACGAGATCGAGCTCGGAGGGAAGGGGAAAGTC
>JAUWMS010000181.1 GCA_030613045.1 Candidatus Latescibacterota bacterium
CTCTTGTGCAGCAAAGTGTTTTGGATTTCCGGTTTCAAGGTGTTATTTTTTAAAAAAAGTCTGAAGCCGGGGCGCGTCATTCAAGACTTGTGAATAATCCAGGTTAAGAAGCGCTCTTAACAAAAGGATCGCGTATGAAAATAGATTCCATCGAAATGGTCCGGGTTGCGATGCCCTTAGTGTATCCGTTCAGAACGGCGTTTGGCGATGATGACACCATTGAATCCGTGTTGGTCCGAGTCACTTCGGGGGAACAGTACGGCTGGGGAGAGTCCGCATCGTGGAAATATCCTGCTTATACTCCCGAATGTTCCATCGGGCAATTTGTCGTCTCTCGTGAGTTTATCGCGCCGCTCCTTATTGGCTGCGATATTTGTTCGGGCCAGGCGCTTCAGGAGCGGCTGGCGGGTATAAAAGGTAATTATTTTGCAAAAGCCGCGTTTGATTTGGCCTGGTGGGATCTCCACGCAAAATGTCTTGGGGAGCCTTTGTGGAAAGTTCTGGGCGGTCAGGATCCGACGGTGGAGGTGGGCGCTGATTTCGGCGTCATGGAGAGCGTGGACCGCTTGATTGAGACGATCGGTGCTGCCAATCAGCATGGTTACAAGCGCGTCAAACTGAAATATCGCCCGGGTTGGGATCTGTCTATGATCGCGGCTGTTCGGGAGGCTTTTCCAGATATCGTCGTGCACATTGACTGCAACAGCGCGTATACCCTGGACGACCTCGATATGTTCAAGCGGCTGGATCGGTATAATCTTGCGATGATTGAACAGCCGCTCGGTCACGACGATCTTTTAGATCATGCGACCCTGCAGGCGCACATCCGCACCCCGATTTGTCTCGATGAGAGCATTACTTCGCCCGATAAAGCGCGCAAAGCGATTCAAATCAAGGCGTGTGGCTGGGTGAATATTAAACCGGGCAGAGTCGGGGGGATCACCCATGCCCTTTCTATTCACGATATCTGTCAGGAATCGGGTATCCCTTGCTGGATAGGCGGGATGTTGGAATCCGCTGTGGGGGCATCGCATTGCCTGGCCCTGGCCACCTTGCCCAATATACGCTATCCGTCCGATATTTTTCCGAGTGAGCGATTTTACACGAAGGATCTATCCATGCCTCCGATGAAGCATTCGGCGCCCTCCCAGTTTTGTGCCAGTATGAATCCGGGCGTAGGCGCCGAACCGGATCCAGACGCGCTTGCGAGATGTGCATTGGAGCGCGTGGTCTTGGAGGGGTAATTCCTCGGTTAGCCCCATATCCTCCGCGCGGGGCATGTCTACCAGGTTTAAGTAATTTTTATTCTGCTCTTGTTATGTTCCTTCTCAAGTATTCAGGAGTCAGAATTCAGAATTCAGAATACTGAAAGCGCTGTATGAGCTTTCTCCTCCTGACTCCTGACTTCTAAAGGAAGAGGCACAAACCTACAAGAGCATTCTGAAGATTACTTAAAGACAAATGACCATACAAACGCTCCTCATGAGGGAGAGGCTGCCCGCTGAGGAGCCTTGGATGGATAAACGCGAATAAACGGCTTGGAAAGCAACGGAAAGGAGAGAATCCCATGGAACCGTACGACCGCGTATTCGCAGCAATAAATCACCAGGAACCGGATCGTCCGCCCATCGACTACATTGCCACGCCGGAGGTTCACGCCTATTTGAAGAAACATCTCGGCATGGAGGATGAGGCGTTGCGGCAGTATCTCGGCGCAGACATCCGCTACGTCTCTCCCCGCTATGTGGGGCCCGAGGGCACAACGGGTGCGGCAGGAGTGGGTGCGGCGGGAAAAGATTTTTTGGGCATCGTTTGGAAGCCCGTAAAGAACGAGTTCGGCACCTACAATGAGATCGCCTTTCACCCGCTCGGTCACATGACCACGGTGGAGGAGGTGGAGAGCTATGCCTGGCCCAGCGTGGATTGGTTCGATTTTTCCCATCTCAAAGAGGAGATCGCCCTGCTGAATGCGGACCAGCGGCACGCGATCCTTTTTTTTGCGGGAGGAGCCTTTGAGACGCCGTGGTATATGCGGGGGATGGAGCGATTTTTGATGGACTTGGTCGAGTGCCCGGAAATCGCGGAAACCATTTCCCGTCGTGCGATGGAGTTTTATCAAGCGCGCGCGATGCGAGCCATCGAGGCGTCCGACGGCCGGATTGATATCATCGGAAGCGGAGGGGATATTGGCACGCAGCGGGGCATGATGCTTGCTCCCGATTTGTGGCGCACGCACATCAAGCCCTACAGCGAGCAGCTTATCCGTCCCTTCAAGGACATGGGACTTAAGACCTTCTACCACTCCTGCGGCTCCATCGTGCCGGTGATCGAGGATTTCATCGGGATGGGTTTGGACATCCTGGACCCGATTCAACCCAAAGCGGCCGGGATGCAACCCGAAGCCTTGAAAAGCCGTTTTGGAGACCGGCTGGCGTTTCACGGGGGGGTGGACGAACAGGAATTGCTTCCCCACGGTACGGCGGCGGAGGTCCGCAGCACCGTCCAGCATTTGATTGAAGTCCTCGGAAAAGACGGAGGCTACATTGTGTGCGCCGCGCATGCCATCCAGCCGGATACCCCGGTGGAGAATATTCTGGCGATGTACGAGGCAGCGAGGGAATATCGGTACAAATAAAAGTCGTGAGTGGTGAGTGGTGAGTGGTGAGTTCGGGCCGGTGAACGCGGACCGCTTCTCAGAAAGGGACTTGATGGACGAAGCGCTGTTTCGTGCGCACATTCGCGCCATAGACGACTGCAACCAGCGGGGCGGTCGCATGCTTTCCCTCGTGGATTTGATGGACGCGGGCGCGGTGGATCTCCCGCTGGCGGCGTACCTGTCGGCGGCCATGCGCTCCGGCGCGTCGCTTTTGGTTGGTGCGCGGCCCGGCGGCGCAGGCAAAACAACGGTGATGTGCGCGCTACTCAATTTTCTGCCCGATGATACGATTCTTCGCCCGGTGGCGAGTCGGACGGGGCCGGTAGAGGGGCAGCAGGATGCGCATCCGGCCCGCGCTGTTTACCTCGCCCACGAAATTGGCAGCGGTCCCTATTACGCGTACGTCTGGGGAAAAGAGGCGCGCGCGTTTTTTCGTCTTGGGGCGCAGGGACACCTCATCGCGTCCAACCTGCACGCGGATACGCTCGAAGAGACCCGGGATCAGCTTTGTGGGGAGAATGGCGTCCCTGAAACCCATCTGAATGCGGTGACGCTCAAGGTTTATCTCCGGATCGAGCGAACGGGCGGAGGGCGTATGAGGCGATGGGTCCAAAGCGTGTATGAGAGCGACGGCACGCGGGATCGTTTGCTCTGGACGCGGAATGAAAAGGGCGCCTCGATCCGCCGGGAATTCATAGACAGCGTCCTCGTGTCCCCGGACCGGGAGAAAAAATACGCGGAATTTCTGACCACGCTCCTTCGCCGGCACCTTTGCCGCATAGAAGACGTCCGGCGCGCGCTGATTCAGGGCATCGGCGGCGGATAATCCCTTTTTCGATGGATCACGATGCGTCCATGGATTGTGCGCGGATTATCAAACGCAGTAGGATCGATCACCTTGCTGCTTTCATCTTCCCGTTTTATGGAGGACAAGATGGCTGAACGCGGATATTCGGAGCCGATTAAAACCTGGCCGGAGGATGAGCGGCCGAGAGAACGATTGATCAAACACGGCGCGGGCGCGCTTTCGGATGCTCAGTTGCTGGCGATTGTGCTGCGTTCGGGGGATGCCGGGTCGAAGAGGAGCGCGGTGGATCTGGCGCGGACGTTGTTGGGGCGCTTCGGAGGATTTCGCGCGCTGGATCGGGCGTCGGTGTCGGAACTGTGCGAGGTGAAAGGAATCGGACCGGCCAAGGCCGCGGAGGTGATGGCGGCGCTGGAGATCGGGAAGCGGTTTGCGAGGGAGGAAAAGGGGCCCCGGACGATGATCCGGACCAGTTCGGACGTGGCCAAGTTCTACTTTCCGACGATGCGGGATCTGAAGAAGGAAGTGTTCAAGTGCGTGTTGTTGGACGGGAAGAACCGGATGATGAAGGACGTGACCATCTCGGAGGGGAGTCTTTCGGCTAGTGTGGTGCATCCGCGCGAAGTGTTCAATCCAGCGGTTCGGGAGTCCGCGGCGGCGGTGCTGTTCGTGCACAATCATCCGTCCGGGGATCCCACGCCGTCGGAGGAGGACATCGCGGTGACGAAGCAATTGGTGGAGGCCGGAAAAATTCTCGGAATCCGGGTGCTGGATCACGTGATCATCGGGGATGGTCGCTCGGTGAGTTTCGTGGAACTGGGGATGATGTGATGGTTTGGAAGCGGACTGGAGCGACTCTGCGTTCCCACGCAGAGCGTGGGAACGAGAGGAAAAGGGAGATGATTAAGGGGAGCAGATAAGCGAAGTGATATTCGAGGGTATCCCCGATCTTACAGAAACAACTCCTTGAGCCTTTCTTTGTGGTCCCTGAGTTCGTCGGAGCCTCCACTGAAGGCCACTTGTCCGAGTTTAACAGAATATACCCGATGAGCGACGTCCAGCACCTCCCGGACCTTCTGCTCCACAATCAGGACGGCCAGCCCGCTATGTTGGTTGATTTCCGAAATCCTCTTGAACACCGAACCTACCAGTCCCGGCGAAAGTCCGAGCGAAGGCTCATCGAGCATCAGCAGCTTGGGCTTTGGGACGAGTGCCCGTGCCAGCGCCAGCATCTGCTGCTCTCCACCGCTGAGTTTTCCTGCCTCCTGCGAAGCACGCTCCTTGAGAACCGGGAAAAGATCGAACATCTCGTCCATCCGCTCCCTGAGTTCTTTTGGAGGAAGCTGGAATCCTCCGATCTCGAGGTTCTCCATCACTGTAAGCTCGTCGAAGACCCGATTTCCCTGCGGTGCGAAGGCCATTCCCCGCGCCACGTTTTGCGAAGGTGCCGCGCCATTGGTCAGCGTGCCGTCGAAGCGCACCTTGCCCTTCCACACCGGAATCAACCCACATACCGCCTTCAGCACAGTGGATTTCCCCGCCCCATTCGGCCCGATGAGCGCAACGATCTCCCCTGCCCGCACCTCTAAGGATAGACCGAACAGCACCTGCTTTTTCCCGTACCCCGTTTCGAGTTCTCTGATCCTCAGCATCGCTACGCCTTTCAGGCAATAAACCCTTAACCACGAATGAACACGAATAAACACGAATACAGACAATTCCTAAGAACATTCGTGTCCATTCGTGTGTATTCGTGGTTCATTCAAGGTATGCCTCAATCACCTTCGGATCGTTTCGCACTTCCTCCGGCGTGCCCTCGCTCACCTTCGCGCCCGCATCCATGAAGATCACCCGATCACACACCTGCATCACCGCATCTAAGTTATGCTCGATGAGGATCACCGACTTCCCCTGTCCCGGAAGGCCCCGAATCGTCGAAAGCATCTTCTCGATCATCTCCGGGGCGATCCCGGCCACCGGTTCGTCTAACAGGAGCAGATCTGCTCCCGCCGCGAGGCAACACGTTAGCGTCAACAGTTTCTGCTGGCCGTAGGAGAGATCCTCCGCCGGGTCGTCCATCTTTTCCGCAAGCCCCGCCTCTCCGAGAAGCGACTCCGCCACCTTTCGATTTTCAGCCTCCTGCCTTCTACTTCGCCTTCCCCGGAAGAACACCGCAGACAACCGTTCGCCCGGCTGCTCCCTGAACGCGAGCCGCACGTTCTCCAGCACACTCAGTCGGCGGATCAATCGCAGGTTCTGAAACGTTCGCGCCATGCCCACCCCCGCGATCCGGTGGGGTGGAAGCCGAAGCAGGTCCACTCCGCGAAAGCTGGCCTTCCCACCGTCGGGAGCAATGAATCCGGTGAGCACGTTGAAGAGCGTGGTCTTCCCCGCCCCGTTCGGCCCGATGAGGCCTACGATCTCCCCTTCTCCCACCGAGCAGGAAAAATCCGTCAGCGCCCGGCCCCCGGCGCAATGTTTCTCACGCCCCGCGCTGGGGCGCCCGCCCGCGCTGCTCCCGGGGGGGGGGGGGGGGGG
>JAUWMS010000190.1 GCA_030613045.1 Candidatus Latescibacterota bacterium
GGTGAGGGAGGTTTTTTCCCCCTTGCTTTTCTCTGCGTTCTTTGCGGCTTTGCGGTGAGCATTTCATCAAAAAAAAAGGAGGAACGTGCGATGTACGACGTAGTCTCATTCGGAGAGGCGATGGTGCGTTTGGCTTCGCCGGGACATACGAGGCTGGAGCAGGCGACTTGTCTGGAGATGACGGTCGGCGGCGGTGAGTTCAACGTGGCGGTCAATTGCGCGGGTTTGGGCCTGAAGTCCGCGTGGGTGTCGCGTTTGGTGGACAATTGGCCCGGGCGTTTGATCCGCAACAAGGGCCGTGAGCATGGCGTGGATATGTCCCACATTGTCTGGAGGAAGTTCGGTGGGGTCGGATTCGAGCGGAATGGGTTCTATCATCTCGAAACGGGGGTGGGTCCCAGGGCCAGCGCGGTGACGTACGACCGGGGGCATTCGGCGATCTCGCACATCCAGCCGGGCGAGGTGGACTGGCAGGAACTGTTCGCGGACACGAGATGGTTTCACGTAAGCGGCATCACCCCGGCGCTGTCGGATTCGGCGGCGGCCACGACGCTGGAGGCATTGAAGGCGGCACGGGCGGCTGACGTGACCACGAGCTACGATCTCAATTTCCGATCCAAACTATGGTCTTCCGAAAAGGCGCAGGAGACGACCAAGCAGTTTATGCCTTACGTGTGCGTGCTGATCGGGAACGAGGAAGATTTCGAGAAGACCTTGGGGCTGAAGGCCGAGGGCGCTTCGGAGAGTTACAGCAAGCTCGATCCGGAAAGCTATAAAAGCGTAGCCCGGCGGGCTGTGGAGCGGTATCCGAATATCGAGAAGGTGGGCACCACGCTCCGGGACGCGAAGACAGGTTTGTTGAACGACTGGCGGACGCTGCTTTTCGATGGGGAGGCGTTTTATCTGTCCCGGATTTACGAGAATCTGGAGCTGGTGGATCGCGTGGGCGGCGGCGACAGCTTCTCATCGGGGCTTGTTTTCAGCCTCTTAGACGGCAAGGAGCCTCAGGAAGCGGTGGATTTCGCGGGTGGTTTTTCGGCGTTGGCGCACACCTTCCCCGGAGACGTCAACTGGGCGCGGAAGGAGGAGGTGGCGAAGGTGATGAAGGGAGGCGCGGCGCGGATCAGCCGGTAGATGGTGTCTAAGATTTCCAAGCGGATCAGCCGGTAGCGGTTATCTGAGATTTCCTAAAGGGGCTTCGTGGTTCCCGGTTGCGGGTGCGGAGTCCCTTTTTTTGTGCGTGTCGGTGAGGAAAAGGCTTGCTTCTGAGGGGGATATTTGCTATCTTTTTGGGAGCTGAGAGATTGATGCTAAAATTGCAGGATAAGGGAAAGGAGGTTGACCGTCATGTCACCCGTTGTTTTGGAAAAAATAAGACGCCTCGAGAAGTATATCGAGATGGGATCGGGGCCGGAAATATGGATTGACAGCGTCCTCAGCAAGCTGATAGATAGCGAGCGGGAACGGCTTAGGACGACGGAGCGGAAACTCCGCGGGCAGTTGCGGGAATTTGAACGCACGTACAGCATGGATTCGGAATCTTTCTACGAAAGGTTTGAGCGCGGTCAGTTGGGAGATGAGATGGATTATTTTGATTGGGCCGCTACGGTTGAGATGGTCAGAAACCTGCGGGATCGTCTTCTTCTTTTGAATTTGGAGGGATAAATTGGCAGCGTTCGCTACAAAGATTCAGGCTTACTTCGATGAGGTGGAACTTGCCCTGATCACCGCCCCGGCCGTTTCCTCCTTCTCGATCCTCAGAAGAGAAATCATCCTTTCTGAAGGCAAATTCCGGATCAGCATAAAGCTGAGAAATGGGGATCGCGCCGAGTTGTTTGAATATGTCAGGGAGATCGAAGGTACCTTGAGAATTTTGAAATACAGCTATCACTGGCAGAGACAGGATGGAACGTTGGTTCGTCGCTGGGATAATGCCAGGCATCACCCTGAACTGGAATATTTCCCGGATCATGTTCATATTCCGGGTGGCAAGCCGAGACCTAAGGGTAAGAGACCGAATATGTTGAGCATCCTAACTGTTATGAAAAGATATGTCCCGCTATGATTTTTATGCCTTGAAATACAAAGATTATCAAATTGGATGCTTCGCTTTTTCGTGTGAGCAAATCAGAACATGAACATCCACTGCAAGGGAGCCACTTATGATTACATTCAAACCATTCACGGACGGATATTACGACACGGAGAATCAACTACCGGCCTATCTTGGAAAAAAGGCCGAGGCGTATTTTGCGCGGGAGGACTCAGAAAAGCGGAGTCTTGGAGATCGTGAGGCTTTCGAGCAGCGCAGGGCGCGTATTCGGGCGCATTTTCTCGACGCGCTGGGAGGACTGCCGGAGGAGAAAACGCCGCTGCATCCGGTGTGTGTGGGCACGTTGGAGCGGGAAGGATACCGGATCGAGAAGATCGTGTTTCAAAGTCAGCCTCGCTTCTACGTAACTTCGAATCTGTATGTGCCGACCGGGCTGACCGAAAAGGCCCCGGCGGTGCTCGTTGTCTGCGGTCACGCGGAGCCTGCCAAGGCGTACGATCTGTATCAAAAGGTTTGTCTCGATTTGGTGCGAAACGGGTTCGTGGTGCTGACGATTGATCCGTTGGGACAGGGGGAACGTTTTCAATACTGGAATCCGGATCTGGGGAAAAGCGATGTCTCGTGGGGCACGAGGGAGCATTCCTACGAAGGGTTTCAGTGCACGTTGATCGGGAGCAACGTGGCCCGCTATTTCGTCTGGGACGGTATCCGGGCGATGGACTATCTGATGAGCAGGGAGGAGGGGGATGCAGCGCGGATCGGGGTGACCGGGAATTCCGGGGGCGGGACGCAGACCGCGTATCTGATGATGGCGGATCCCCGGATTGCGGCGGCAATGCCGTGCGGGTACATTACGTCCAGAGAGGCGTATAGGAAGACCGGGCAGCCGCACGATGCGGAGCAGAATATTTTTGGCGCGATCCGGGAGGGCTTGAACTACGATGACTTCATCACGTGCTTTGCGCCGAAGCCGGCTCAGATCGGCGCGGCGGCGTACGATTTCTTCTGCATCGAGGGCACGCTGCAAACATACGAGCGGGCTAAGGCGGTGTATCGTCTGTTCGATGCGGAGGATAAGGTCGGTATGGTCGTGGCGGAAACCACGCACGCATACTCGGATGCGCTGAGGGAGGGAGCGGCGAATTGGTTCCGGCGTCATTTGATGGGGAAGCCGCCGGATTTCCGGACCGGGGAGATCGCGATAGAAGCGGAGGAGACGCTGCATTGCACGACGTCGGGCCAGGTGATCGGGGACTATCGGGATGCCGCCACGGTGTTCGATCTGAATCGGCGTCAGTTCGAGGAGCAGGGCATAGCGCGTCCCTGTATCCGGGATGCGGATGCGTTGGCGGAGTGTGTCGTCCGGATGCGTGCGTGCGTGAAGGAGGTGCTGGATATTCCCGAAGCGCGTCCCGTCATTTATCCGCGGGTGATCAGCGAGGAGAGTGTCGAGGGAATGCGCGCGGAAAAAATTTTCTTTTTCAGCGAGCCGAACGTGGTGCTCACGGCGATCATGTTTGCGGATCCGGGACTTTTCGGGAAAACTCCGGCGACGCTGCTGCTTTTGGATGAAGGCACGGAGGATATTCCAAAAGAGGAGTCGTTGATCAAGCGGTTGGTCTTCGGGGGCCAGCGGGTTCTTGTTTTGGACGTGCGCGGGATCGGCGGTGTGAAGATGCGGCGGGTGAATTCGCAGAATCTCACAGAGACGCACGGGTCGGAATTCAAGCTGAATTTCGACGCGATGATGATGGGAAAGAGTCTGATGGGACTGCGCGTGTTCGATGTGCTGCGGGGGTACGATTATCTGACTTCAAGGAAGGATGTGGATCGAAGTCGGATCGGGCTGTATGGCAAGGGGACGGCGGCGTTGTACGCATTTTTTGCGGCCACGCTGGAGCCGGGCTTTCGGGCGATGACGAGCGAGGATATGCTATATGCGTACGAGAGTTTGGTGCGCACCCGGCTTTACCACGAACGGTATAATCAGCGGATGTTGGTGCACGGTCTGCTTCGACATTTCGACTTAGTGGATCTGCTGCCGTGTCTATCGGATCGGGAGGTTCGATTTGTGCGGCTCCGGAATGCGCGGGACGAGGTGGTGAGCACTGAGGCGCTGGAGCAGGGATGGTTTGACGTGGTTCGGGCGCATTATCCGGTGTTGGTGGATATAGGACAATGGGGGGATTGGTGATTGGTGATTGGTGATTGGTGATTGGTGATTGGTGATCCACCTCGTTCCCACGCTCTGCGTGGGAACGAGGAATTGTGAATTATTTTCCACCGTGAACGGAACAGCGTGGCGTTCACGGTGAAGGGTTCTGAATGTGAGGCGTTCCATGGACTTTGATCGCAAAGAATTCGAGGTGATGGAAGAGATAAAGCGTCTTCAGGATAGCATCCCCGGCTTATGTTTCCATGGTACCTATCAAGCCGTGAGTACAGGCCCTCTGATCCCTGGGTGTGAGCTATGCACGCGTATGGGATACGTGTCCTTTCAACTCGGCTTTCGCTGTAATGCCAAATGCCCTTTCTGTTTTCTCCATACAACCCATGCAGACTTGCCCGATTAGGATGAACGATACAATCGGCAGGCTCTTATGAAAGCGTTTCATCGTCGCAAGGACGAACTGGGAGGCGTTGCCCTGACCGGAGGCGAACCGCTGTTATATCTCCTCGAACTAAAAGCCTGCGTATCTGAAATGCGGAAAGCGAGGCCCGGATTACACTTCTGGACATACACCAACGGCATCCTTGCCGACGAGGAACGCCTCGGGTTGCTCCGGGATCTCGGCATCGGAAAAATTCGCTTCAACCTCGCGGCGACGGACTATAGCGAGAAAGTTATAGAGAACCTCGATCGGGCGAGAGAGATGTTCGAGTACGTGGCTGTGGAAGTCCCCTCGTATCCGAAGCAGAGGGAGAGCTTGATGAACTGCCTTGGAGAGTTGGATCGTATAGGGATAGACCAGTTGAATCTACAGGAACTGTTGGTAACGGACGCCAACGTGCATCGTCTCAAGGGAGAAGGCTATCAATCGGGCATGCTGTTTTCCAAACAATTTTTCCTTTACGGGAGCAGAAAGATGACGTACGAGGTGATGCGGCATTGCATGGACAAGAAATACTCGTTCACCGTCAACGATTGTTCCCCCGGCAGCTTCGGAAAAAAATAATTGAGCAGAGAAAGGAAAGAGGAATAGAGAGGTAGATTTGCTTTGGGATGTTCTCCTCCGTGAATTGGATGGTTGTGTGACGGCCATAATAGACTTTAGAAAGAGGTATCTATATGAACCTTGATTATCCTGAAATTATGAAGTCTGGCGATCGCTATCGCTTCTGTCCAATGTGTGCTGCTGAACTCGGCCCGACATACGACATTGAAGATATCTTCAGGGCTAAATGTACCAGTTGTGACTGGACTTATTTCCCCCGGAATCTCATGGGGGTCAACATCCTAATTGAGGCAAACGGAGGACTGGTGTTCCTCTTTCCGCGCGAGGAGCCGGAGGACAGCCCTGCTGCATTACCCGGTGGAATCGTCGAATTCGGCGAGGCTCCCGAAGATGCTGCCATCAGGGAGGCAAGGGAGGAGACGGGGCTGGAAGTGGAGGTGGTCAAAGAATTGGATAGGTACTTCGCCCGCGACTTCGTATGGGCCCCCATGCTTAGTTTCATTTTCCTTACAAAGGCGGTTGGAGGGGAACTCCATGACGGCCATGAAGGACGAGTTGAAGTGCGCGCAATTGAGAATCCGCCGAAGATATCACCGAATCGTCCCGGAAGCCAAGGAGCGCTCTCAAAATATTTGGAGAAGCTCGAAGGAGATACCAGCGCAAATGGCTGATACGTTATGTA
>JAUWMS010000342.1 GCA_030613045.1 Candidatus Latescibacterota bacterium
CGTGAGATCGTACGCCCCCTCGAGCGCCTTTCCGTCCGAGACGACCTTGCCGCCCGCTATGGCTATTCTCCCTTCCGCAAACGCCTTGACCGTCCGAACAATCAGGGGCAGCTCCCGGATCACGCCCTGCCGCCGGATCTCGGCGAAAAGCGGCTCTGCGTCCCCCTCCTCCTCCATGATTTGAGCCAACGATTTTCTCCGGAGCTTGCGCGCCATCCCCTCCCACTGGGCATCGAAATCGCCGCCCTAAATAGGGAAGGTGCAGTACGTGATGGGTGGCCCCTCGTCCAGGACTTCCGTGACGAGGTGCATCATCACGCCGGTGCGCTGGGCCCGGGTCCCGATAAGCTCCCGGATCACCTCCCGCCACATCCCTTTGGGCCCGCCCGGCTCAGCCGGATGCAGATTGATGATGGTGTGCCGGCGGCAGAGTTCTGCTCCGGTCACGAGCATATAGCCCGCCAGCACGTTGAGTTCCGCGTGCATCCGATCGAGCCGCTTCATCACCTCCCGATCATACGCGATCCGCCACGCCTGCAGCGTCTCCGAATCCCGACCGAGCTTTTTGGAGTCCTTCAGTCCCTGCCTGCGTTTTTTCGGATCGAACCGCTTCGATGAGAAGGACACGAGCGGAATCCCGTATTGCTCCACGAGGTCCATAAATTGGTCGCTTCCTTCGGCCTCGCCCCGCTCCCGACTGCAGAACACAAAGGCGATCTCTCCGGGGATCGTGCCGTCCTGAATGGCGTTGTACGCGGTGGTGAGCAGCTCTCTGGACCCTTCTCCGCCGCCCGTGGAGAACCATCCGATCTGATAGGGCATCGTGTGCCTCCTCCTTTTTCCCTGTCGGCTAGGACCGAAAGGGGGTCTTTCGGTTTTGTTTTTCACAGTTTGTCTTCATAGATGATGCGCTCGACTGGCTTCGCGGCAGACCGACAGGAATGTCCGTCCCACAAAAAGCCTCCGAACGCCCTTTCAAAAGGCGCATCGAATAATACGATAAGTCGCGTGCTTTGTCAAGTGCTAAGTGGAGCCGAAGGCGGCTTTCCGTGCCAACCAGCATTTGCCCCATGCGGGGGATGAGGAGCAATACGGCGACATGTTCGCAAGGGGGCTTTCGGGATCATCCGGTCGGACTCGTCCTGTTTCCCTGATCCTGTCCTCGAAGAGGAACTCGGTTGTTCCACGGTTTCCCTCCCCGGTTTTCCGGAAATCTTCAACACCCCCAAGGGGAATCCGTGTTTGTCCCTTTCCCAGGCGTCCTCCAAAAAATGCTTGCATTTTGAAAGGGAATGTGTTATATATAAGATTATTCTGGAGGATCAGAAAGTCTGAAATTGCTTGTGTTGAGGCAGAGGCAAGAGGATATGGACCTGTTCATTGGAAGTCTCGCCCGGCTTCCGGTGGGCAATTGAAGGTCGTGGATCGGCGAGGTGCAGATTATGAAGATCGCTTTACCTCCAATTCGGCATGATCGGCCCGGGTTTGAGGCATTGATTCGCCTGCATGAGCAAACGAAAAATTGTCTTTTCGAAGATATCGAGATCGACATGACTGCCGTCCATTGGGTTGACGCCGATATGTGCGCCGCCTTCGGCGCCATTCTTTATCGCCTTGGTTATAGCGAATACGGTCCGGTTGACCCACATTTGTGACGAAGTCGAGAAGATTCTTTCAAAAAACGGGTTTCTGAGCAATTATGGACGAGAAAGCATCCCCGATACATGGGGCACTACGATTCCATACCAGCGATTCGATGTGAAGGATGATCGTTATTTTGCCGGATATATTGAGGACGAATTTGTCCGCCGGTCGGAGATGCCGGGCATGTCATCCGGGCTTCTGAAAAAGTTTCGGGAAAGCGTTTTTGAGATTTTCAGCAACGCGGTGATGCACTCCCGGACCGAGTTGGGGATTTTCAGTTGCGGGCAGTATTTTCCCACACGACATCGTCTGAACTTTTCCGTCGCAGACCTGGGGATTGGGTTCCGGCAAAACGTAAAGGAAAACACCGGGCTTGACCTGACGGCTGAAAAGGCGATTGACTGGGCGACCCGGGGACGGAACACCACCAGGCAAGGACCCATTCCCGGAGGACTGGGCTTGAAGTTACTCAGGGAGTTTATCTCTTTGAACGGCGGCCGCATTCAAATCGTATCCGACACCGGATATTGGGAGCAGGAAAAAGATCATACGTCCACCGCGCGATTCAGTTTACCCTTTCCCGGAACCGTTGTGGGTATAGAGATTAATACTTCGGATACGCAATCGTACGTGCTGTCTTCGGAGGTATCCGAATCCGACATCTTTTGAGACTATGAGGAAAGTGAGATCACCATGAGCCAGAATGTAAGCATATCCATATTTGAAATCGTGGGAAGTCCGTTGTGCGTCGCTTCGGACGACGGCCAGAAGGTCTATGATCGAATCGCGGTTGCCCTGAAAAATGGTCGGAGTGTGACTGCTTCCTTTTTGAACGTCACCGGCATGACCTCAGCCTTTCTGAATGCCGCCATAGGCCAGCTATACGGTTCATTTTCCGAAGCGCAGATCCGTTCGCTGCTCAAGGTGCAGGATATGCAACCCGATGACATGGCTTTACTAAAGCGCGTGGTGGAAACGGCCAAGCAATACTTCAAAGATCCGGAGCGTTTCCTGCAGGCAGAGCGGGAGGTTTTAGAGGGGGACTCCGATGAGGAATAGGGCTGAAGATATCACCCGCTACGTTTTCAAGCCTACGGATGCCTTGCTGTTGGACGCGAATATCTGGTTTTTCGTTTATGGCCCACGTAGCCCGGGTAACAGAAAAACGGCGGTTTATTCCGGGGCGCTGGCCAGGATTTTGGCATCCAAAAGCAGGATCTACATGGATGTTTTGATCCTCTCCGAGTTCATCAATAGATACGCGCGTTTGAAGTACCATATCCAGTATCCTGATGCAAAAAAGCGTCCTGATTTCAAGCAGTTCCGAAAAGGCGCCGCTTTCAAGCCTATCGCTCAAGGTATTGCCGATGATGTCAGACGAATCCTGCGACACTGCACTCGAATTGAAAGTGGTTTTGACGCACTTTATATGGACGCGCTGATTGACGAGTATGGAAAGGGTAATTCGGACTTCAATGATCAAGTGCTGACCGGATTGTGTAAAAGCAAAGGCGTGAAGCTGATAACGGACGACAGCGATTTTATGGATCGGGATTTAACGGTTATAACGGCGAGTCGGCACTTGCTGAATCGGATCGTGCCAGCGTAGGAAAACGGGTGATCACACTATCGAATCACAGGCGGCCGTTTTTCCGATTTGGGGAACGGCCCTTTTTTATGGAAAGGACGTTATGATTCAAGCGTACAAGACGTTAGAGAGGATCCGGAAGGAGAAGCCTCTGGTGCACCACATCACCAACTGGGTGACGATCTACGACTGCGCGCACGTCACCCGCTGTATCGGTGCGCTGCCGGTGATGGCCCACGCCAAAGAAGAGGTGGCGCAGATGACGGGCATTGCGCAGGCGTTGGTGCTCAACATCGGAACCCTGACGCCCGAACTAATCGAGGCGATGATCCTCTCCGGAAAGCAAGCCAACCAAAAGGCCATTCCCATCGTGCTCGATGCGGTCGGGGCCGGCGCTACGGATCTGCGCACGGAGAAGGTCCGGGAGATACTGGACGCCGTGCACGTGGATATCATCAAGGGCAATGCGGGTGAGATCGCTACGATGGCCGGGGTAGAGGCGGAGGTCAAGGGGGTGGAATCCATGGGCGTGGAGGGCGATCCCGTGGCCATCGCGAAACAGTTGGCCGAGGCGCGGGACGCAGTCGTGGTCGTAACCGGCGAAAGCGACCTCGTAGCGGACGCGGACGGCGTGTATCGGATCCGGAACGGGCACGCGTTGATGGGACAGGTCGTGGGCACCGGATGTATGGCCGCTTCTGCCATCGCCTCGTTTGCCGCGGTGCGTTCGGAATACGGCAAGGCGGCGGCGGAAGCGTTGGCTTGCTACGGAGTCGCGGGCGAGTTGGCCGCGGAACAATCCGGAGGGCCGGGCACGTTTCGGGCGCGGTTCTTCGACGAGATTTTTCATCTCGACGAAAGGAAACTCGATGAGCGGTTGCGCGTGGAAAGGCTATAATTTCTCGAAGCTCTACTTCCTCACGGATCGTGCGCTATCCCGAAAAGGAAATGTGGAGGATGTCCGTACGGCGCTCGAGGGAGGCGTGCG
>JAUWMS010000150.1 GCA_030613045.1 Candidatus Latescibacterota bacterium
GCCCCTAATTTCATCGTCCCTCCATGCCGCGCGCCGAATTTGCGCGAAATCTATCCGTCAAAATAGACTCGACGGAATCCCACAAAAGATGATCCTGACCGGTTCTCTTGCAACCAATCGCGAAGCTGAAAAACCCTATATTCCCCGAAGCCAAGTGCACAAAAAAGGAACCTGAACTACTGCCCCTTCGCTAAATTGATTCTGATGAAGCACGTCAACACGGAAAACATCCCGAAATCCCCGAAGGACCTAATAAATCGCAGCCCCTTTGGAGGTCTCGCTTCTTCGCCTGCATCGCGTTTGTAAAAAAGCCTACTTCCCCTTCTTCGGTGTGAGCTTTTTTGCAGGGGGCGCAACGGACTTTTTTGCAGGCGACGCAGCCGGCGCTCTTCCCTCTCTCGAGCCTTTGCTTTGTTCAGAGACGAAGCTGTCCAGCTTGCCCTCTGCGGTAAAGGATAACTTAAGCGATGCCCCCGAGAACGTCCCCATACCGGTAGTCAACTCCGCAGCGCCCTTGATATCTATCGTGTAAAGTGCTATCGAAATCGCATCCGCCTTGGCCGTCGCGTCCGTACCCTTCAGGGTCCCCTTGGCAACCGCTATATTTCCGGTCTTTGCATCCACCGTGATGCTCTCCCCGGTGGCATTGAGCCCCCCCTGAACGACCTTAGGAGTAGCCGTCGCCGTGATTGCATTTTTCTCCCGACTGTAAATCACATCCCCTGCGGTCAAAACGATTTCCGCCCCCTGAGCCACCGCAATGCGCACCTCAACGCCTCCGGTGAGCGCCACTTCCGTTCCGGCATTCTTCCACTCCATCCGATCGGCCTTGACAATCTGCACCTCCCCTGCTCCCATAGCCGACGTAGTGATCACCACTAATCCCAATGCCAGAATGACAAGCACCCGACCCACTTTACGTGTAACCATCACGATCTCCTTTCCTGATTCCTTGATTCCGTGAAAAAGGCTCAACCCTATAGAATTCCCGATATCCCTTACCCACCAGATTTCATGACTTAAAATCCTCAATGCGCCCGTCGGCTTGAAAGGCCCCTCTTCCAAACCGGCAGTGGGGGATCTGTTATTCCTTTGGCCGAAAACCTCCTTTCTCTACACTTGGGGCTTCGGGGAAAAATAATCGTTTCTTTTTGGGGTGGTACGGCGACACACACACCTGCTCTTCTACTCTGAGTATTCCAAAATGTCGCTCGCCGTCCGCTGTTATATGCCCTTTCACGAGAAATCAAACCGCCCTTTCTTTCGTTTCGATCCCCTCAACCTCCCGAACTTCCACGAGATGAGCAATCTTTCGGATCATGCCGCGAATTGATGGCGTGTCCTCGTGCAAGACCTTCTGTTGTAGCCGTTTAATCCCAAGGGCTTCTAAGGTCAACTTTTGTGCCTGCTGCCGCTTGATCGCGCTTCTGCGCTGCTGTATTTCTAACTGTCGAGCCATGTTGCTCCTTCCATCCATGATGTTCTGATATACGAACAGATCGGCACTAAAGCGATTATCACAGGAAGGCTCTTATCTCATCAGCGTCTCCACCTCTATGCCTCGGATTCGGGCCACCTCCCTGGCGTCTCTCAGACTCATCAACCCCTGCATCGTGGCTTTGACCACATTGTGCCGATTCGCGGATCCCAATGACTTGGTCAGGATATTCTGAATACCCGCCGATTCCAAAACCACTTTTACCCCCCCCCCTGCGATTACGCCCGTTCCGGGGGAAGCCGGCCTCAGAAGTACTCTGGCCGCTCCAAAACGTCCGATGATGGTGTGCGGAATCGTACCGTCCTCGGTAACCGGCACCAACATCAACTCCTTTTTCGCCGTCTCCGTCCCTTTCCGAATGGCCTCCGATACATCTTTGGCCTTACCCATACCGGCGCCTACCCGGCCTTTCCCGTCGCCCACAACGACCAGGGCGTTAAACGCACGCGTGCGCCCCCCCTTCGTGGCCTTCGATACCGGGCGGATGTGGATCACCGTTTCCTTCAAGTCGAGTTCATCTAAACGTAGTTTCGACAAAGAACCTTCTCCTCCTTCTTTAAGGCCATTGCGAACTGAGAATGAACCATAAACGATTAAAGACCGCCTCCCAATCATTCGCGATTATGGTTCACGAACGGTCCCGTCAGAATTGCAATCCTCCTTCTCGGGCGCCTTCCGCCAATGCCTTCACGCGCCCATGGTACAAATACCCGCTCCGGTCGAAGACTACTTTCTCTATTTTCTTTGCTTTGGCGCGCGCCGCTAAAAGTTTGCCCACTGTCCTGCTGAGTTCGCATTTCCCTTTGGTCGTGGTGTTCGCGTCTTTGATCTCTTTGGATAAACTCGAAGCTCCCAGGATGGATGTCCCCGACGCATCGTCCACCAGTTGGGCGTAAATATTCCTCGATCCCCTGTACACGCAAAGACGGGGACGTTCGGCGCACCCAACAATTTTCTTTCGGATATGCTTACGCCGTCGCGTTCTGGCCGCTGTTCTTGTAGTGCTTTTTCCTTTCATCTTTCCTTCCGAATGAGACACGGAGTTACACAGAGTTATACGGATCGTTTATGCGGTTTCACGGAAAACTCCAACCATGCGCCTCTGTCTTCATCCGCAGTCTGTTTTCGATGGTTCCTCATTGGCTTCGATAACTCGTCTGCTCGGACTTATGCCCCCGCAGTCTTCCCGGCCTTCCGTCGAACGTATTCCCCTTCGTAACGAATCCCCTTCCCCTTGTAGGGCTCGGGGGGACGCACGGATCGGATCTCTGCGGCGATCTCACCCACTTTCTGTTTGTCTATTCCCTTCACCACAAACTGCGCCGGTCGACTGCCCTGCTGCTGATAGACCGGGTTCTCCACGACGAACTCAATGCCTTCCGGAGCGGAAAAAAACATCGGATTGGAGAATCCAACCTGTAATTTCAATGCCGTCCCCTCCAAATCCACTCTATAGCCCACGCCCACGATTTCTAATCGTTTCTCAAAACCGCGAGTCACTCCTTCCATGAGGTTGGCCACCAACGAACGCGTCAAACCCTGCAACGACCTTCCCGTACGATCGTCGCGTTTGGGAGCCACCGTCAATGCGCCCTCATTGTTCCTCAGACGCATTTGAGGGTGAAGGGTCATGTTCTGTTTGCCCTTGGGGCCCGTTACCGTGAGCCTTCCTCCTTTGATTTCCACCTCCACGCCATCGGGTACCACGATGGGTTGTCTTCCAATTCTGGACACCGCTTCCTCTCCTTAAAATAGGTAATCGTTGATCGTGCAGTGTGAATAATCCTCCCACGCTCAACTACCAGACGTAACAGATCACTTCACCGCCTATTCCCGTTCTTCTCGACTCCCGATCGGTCATCACCCCATGCGACGTGGAGACAATCGCCATCCCCAGTCCGTTGAGCACCCTCGGGATCTCCTTTTTCCTGGCATACTGCCTCAAGCCAGGCCGGCTTATCCGCTCAATGTGCCGAATAACACTTTCTTCGTCCCTGTCGTATTTCAGATAAAGCCGCAGTGTTCCCTGCTTCTCGTCTTCCACGTATGCATACGCTTTGATAAAGTGTTCTGCTTTCAGTATGCGGGCAATTTCTCGCTTCAGATTGGAGGCCGGCACATCCACTTTCCGATGCTTTGCCTTGCACGCATTTCGGATACGTGTCAACATATCCGCAACCGGATCGGTCATACTCATAACCTCTTCTCCCCAAAAATGCGAAGTATCCCCTGTGGTGATCGGTGGCGACGGCAACCCGTCTCCCTTCACCAACTCGCCTTGGTCACGCCGGGAATATCTCCCTTCAACGCCAACTCTCGGAAACAGATGCGACAAATTCCGAAGGCACGCATGTACGCTCTCGGACGTCCGCAGCGATGACAGCGGTTGTACTGACGCACCTTGAACTTAGGCTTCCTGCTCGCCTTGACGATCAATGCTTTTTTTGCCATCCCACATCCCTTTCTGAATCCTCTCCCAAAAAACGCACTCCAAAGGAGAAACAGCAACAACACCCCTCACTGCTATGCGTTGCGTGTTCATGTTCTCACGTCTCGCAGAGGACATCATCCTGTTCAGCCACTTGCAAAAAGTCCAAAAATGCGAGGACGCTACCCGGCTTTAAGCCGAAAAACGGCTTTAAGTAATTTTTGAAATGCTCTTGTGGATTTGTTTCTCTCTGCGAGCTCAACCTCTCAGCAGTGAGAAGGGTTTTCCTGCGCCCTGAACCCTAATCCCTGATAAGACCAAAAAACTTAAGAGCAAAATTAAGATTACTTAATCTTGTCATTTGAGATGCGAAATGCCGAAGCAATCTCATCTGAAGCGTGTTTTGTTTTGCAAGTGGTTCTGTTGAATATTTGAATTTGGCCGTCCCCTCAACCACCCTCCCGAGCAAAGGGCATCCCGAATCCCCTCAATAACTCGAACGCCTCCTCGTCGGTCTGAGCGCTTGTAACGATGGTGACATTCAATCCCCGAATCTGGTCAATGCTATCGCGGTCAATCTCAGGAAAAACAATTTGTTCCCGAATCCCGAACGTATAATTTCCTCTTCCGTCGAAGGACCGGCCGGGAAGTCCCCTGAAATCCCGAATCCGGGGTACCGCGAAATTTAGAAGACGATCCAAGAATTCATACATTCGA
Source organism: Candidatus Latescibacterota bacterium (assembly GCA_030613045.1). GTDB lineage: Bacteria > Latescibacterota > 4484-107 > 4484-107 > 4484-107 > 4484-107. The sequence continues at coordinate 4,644 of JAUWMS010000150.1, forward strand.
CTCCGCCGGATCGTCACTGCACATCCAATGGGATTGCCCTCCCTCAGCTTGAAATTCGAGATGGACTTTTTGGCCCGCCTTACGTTCGGCTTTTGAGCGCTGATCACCGTCAGATCGGCCATGGCCGCATCCAGTACTTTAATGTTCTGAATCGCCTCTCCCACCCCTATATTCAAGACGATCTTCTCAAGCCGAGGCACTTGCATCCTATTTTGATAGTCAAACCGTCTCTGCAACTGGGGTACTATTTCGTGTTCGTACAGCTCTTTAAGTCTCGGCTTCATCGCCTTCTCCCTTGCCACTTAACTCGCATCAACCGACCTGTCCTTTTTGAAGCGACTTCTCGTCCCGGAAGATCAGCTTCTACGCAACACTCAACATTTCCTTGCACTTACCGCACACTCTTACGCGACTTCCATCTTCTAATGTGCGCCGTTTGACTCGTACCGGCGCATCGCATTTGGGGCAAACCACCATCAGATTGGACAGATGCACAGGCGCCTCCTTTTCCACGATCCCGGACTGCTCACCCGTTCGCCGGGCCTTCGTATGGCGCTTGATAAAATTTGCCCCTTCGACGATGGCGCGCTCCCGCCTTGGGAACACACGGAGCACTTGTCCTCGGTGCCCGATGTCCTCCCCGGCGATCACCTGCACCGTATCTCCTTTGGAAACTTTCATAATGCCCTCAAGTAGTTTGGGGACCGCGAATTTGGAATTGCAGATTGAACTCCGAAATCATCAGAGGCTCCCGCGTTCCCCTTCCGAAACCTCCATCTGTTCCATGCCGTGTCAAAGCACCTCAGGAGCCAGAGACACAATGCGCATAAACCGCTTCTCGCGCAGTTCCCGGGTCACCGGGCCGAATATTCTCGTTCCCCTCGGCTCGCCCTGATCATCAATCAGCACGGCCGCGTTCTCATCGAATCGAATCGAAGAACCGTCGCTACGTTTCACCCCCTCTTTAGTACGCACGACCACGGCCCTGGCAACCTCTCCCTTTTTGACCGATCCTCCGGGCATCGCATCTTTCACCGAAACGATAATCAGATCGCCGATCCGCGCATACCGCACTCTGGAGCCGCCCAATACACGGATGCACATCACCCGCTTGGCGCCCGTATTATCCGCTACCTTCAATCTCGAATTTGTCTGAATCATGTGCGTAACTCCCATCCATCTCTAACAGAACACGCCCCATACCATACGCCATCGCCTGCCCTTTTCTCCCTATTTAGCCTCGGAGACCACTCGCACCACCCGCCACCGCTTGCATTTACTCATAGGTCTCGTCTCGGTAATCTCTACGACGTCGCCCAACCGTGCCTTTCCTTCCGCATCGTGCGCCATAAACTTCCGGCGTTTCCGCACCACGCGCCCGTATAGTGGGTGACGCAACGACCGCTCGACGGTCACCACGACGGTCTTCTCCGCCTTATCGCTTACCACCCTGCCAATACGAAACTTCCGTTTTGCCCGCGCCTCACTCATACCCCTTCCTCCTTAACCGCTGATGAACCCGATTTCCCAAGATGCCCCCTCTCAAAGCGCGCTGATAACCCTTTGTGAACGGATCGCAACCTGGTGTTATCCGCGCACCTCCTGCCGGTCCTCTTCTCTTTGCGGACCACTTGCGGACAATTTGCGAACGCCCGATTCGTGCTCGCACAAGATGGTCTTCAAACGAGCCACATTCCTTCGCGCATAACGCACTCTCAGCGCATCGCTCAACTGCTTGGTGGACAGTTGAAACTTCAAATTTGAAACCCCCTCCAACGCATCCCTCAATTCGCTCCGCACTTCATCCAAGC
>JAUWMS010000171.1 GCA_030613045.1 Candidatus Latescibacterota bacterium
TCAACAATGACCAAACCATTTACCAACAAATCCGCATAATACTCGCCAACTTTCTGGCCTTCGTAATAAACTTTGATGTTCTTCTGTTGTAATACCTCAAAGCCTATTTTCCGCAATTCTATGAGCATCGCATTCTCATAGACCTTCTCCAAAAATCCAAAGCCAAGGGTATTATTGACCTTGAAGAACGCTTTTATGATCTTCCCGGTTATATCCGAATGTAACACTTTCCTTTCCTCCTATTTTTATGGAACGCGGATTACGCGGATTGTACGGATGAACGCGGATAAAAGAATCTATGGTTGAAATCCGCGTAAATCCGCGTCACCCGCGTCATCCGCGTGCTATCCTCAAAAACTAAACTTCGCCTTCATCCAGACCTCATCGTTATCCTCATATTGCCCCATCATACCCTCGTCTCCGAAGAACAGACCCAATCCCACCGACACGTGCATTTCGTCCGTGAGGGCATACTCCGCACTGGATCGAAGAAAACACTCGCCTTCATTGATTCCAAAATATCCCATCGAAGACAGCGTCAGCGTTTGTCGAAAAAGTTGTTTTGAGACATTCAGTGTGGTTAGCATGGTATGTTCGTCACTCGCAATCGCGTTATCGTAATCCATAATGAAATCATCGGCAAGCTGCGCGGTGAGGGACCAATCGTTTCCGGGCGTCCAGTCCAGCCCGATCATTCCGCTCAACGCATGGCGCTTGAACAGTTCCTCGGAGCACGGATCGTCCGGCTCAAAGTACCTCCCCTTGTAAAACGCCGCCTCGCCACGCACGACGAAGTCCCTCCACGGCATCGAAAATTCAGCGCCCACGAAGGTGAGCCGGTGATGTTCGGGATGGGTATGGACCAAGGTGCTGTCGTCTTCGCTCGTGGTGGTTCTGTGCGCGGTGGGAAGGTCATCCCAGGTATAAAACGCGGACACGGCAAAATCAATCCCCGAAAGATAGAAGGCCGCTTTCCCGGCAAGCTCGCTATTCTTCAGGGATAGGTCCGGCTCAATCGGAGCATCGAACTCCGTCTTTATGCTGTCGGGCAATTGATATTTGAACGCCCACGGCGTCCCGGGCGGCGGAAGGATGGCGGGTCTGAAAACAGGCAGCCACAACAATTCCACATTGGCTCTGTCGAATAGCAGCCGTCCTCTCAGCGCATCCACGGGCAACCGAATGTCGTCGAAATCCCGCGCCAGAGACTCGGTATAATCCTTTGGAGAAATGATGTCCGTGATCGCCAGACCGTCCGCCTTCCCCCAGATGATGATCTGCCTGCCAATCCTCAGATCCCATTTTTCAGCGGTATAGTCCATAAATGCTTCCCGAAACTCCATGCCCGAATCGGACGGGATCACGTTGTTGTGGATGGCGTTCATCGAGGCGAACAAAGAAGCCTCCTCGCCCGTAACCCACATCTCCAGCCGCAGACGGGTTCGCGAACTCAGATAATCGCAAGGATCGTGGAGCCGGACGGCATGATACGTATCCACAAACCCCTGCGGTTCAATATCCGCGGCCAGCAGAGTTGTCGGCAAAAGGAGGATTAAGGCCCCCCAAAACCTTATAGCACGCGGATTACGCGGATCGCGCGGATGAACACGGATAAAAAACATAAAGTTAAAATCCGCGAAAATCTGCGTCATCCGCGTCATCCGCGTGCTATCCCTTGTCTGTGTGCGATTCACTTTATCCGCCCTCGCTCCAAAGTGGATACTCTGAACAGGTTGTCCTTGAGTCCCACGTTGTAATGAATTTCCTCGATCTCAAGGATGGTCTTATGCTTCTCCTGAAGGTTATCCATCTCCATTCTGAACATCGCCCAGAATCCGTCCTGCTTTCTGATATCCGGGATGGTCAGCGCCTTCAACAGATTCCCATGCCGGTCGTAAAACTCCACCTTGACGGGAAGCAGCGCATCCTGGCGAATCCATCGGACCGTCCTGGAATACATGTAGTCCTCGTCTTTGGGCGTGGACTCCAGCACCCAGCATTTCAGGCTATCCACCTCCTCCTCGCGAAGCAGCTTGTGATGATCTTCCTCCACGGCACGGTTGCCCATATCGTCGTACGTGAAATCCGTGCCCATGAAATAGTCGTTCTTGGAGGAACCCGAAATGCGCCGCACCTTCTTTAACGCGGGCAGATACAGCCACCGGTCGTCTTCTTGGTCCGGGTCATCGTAGTCGTATTGCAGGAATCCCGTGCCCTTCACGTCCGCCGGGGATTGGAAGAACATCAGGGATTTGCTGTCCTTGCCGTATTCCTTGGAGAACGAGAGAAGGGTTCGCTCGCGCGTTCTTCCCCGTCTGTTGATCAGGGTCATGTGCATGATGCCCCGCTGGTCGTCGCCGTCCGGACGGTCGTAAACCTTGAGCGCAATGTCCCTGCCGGTGAGTTCGGCGGATTGGGCGCACGCAGGCCCGATGAATCCACTCGTCATCAAGAGGAACGTCAGGCATAACAAAACAATTTTCCTAGCCATCCTGGATCTCCTTTCCGTGAGGGGTCGTATAGACCTCCGAGGTCTTCGAGACCCCGGAGGTCTGACTGAGATTCGGGTGAATGCCTACGCTTCGGCCCTGAGCCACTTCCACGACACGCCCGCCAAGATCGCGCTGATGCCGAGCACCACCAGCAGAAGCAACACCTGATAGGGCGCCTCGCCGGCCATCCCAAGGTGTGCAATCCAGTGATAGGCATTGAGCAGCACGTAGAGCGCAGCAAACACGAAATTCACCCATCTGAACGCATTGCCGCGCAGGATCAAAACCAGGCATGCCAGCGCCATCGGAATGAGGACCATAAACGTCATCATCCACGTCATCGCCGGAACCTGCTCCGCGGTCATCTCATCGGTTGCGCCGGAGACGCCGGCAAACAGCGGCATCATAGCCAACAGCATATGCATCGGCATCCCGAAGAGGAAAAGCCCCCACAAAATCGAGATTTGGGTGGAGCTGGAATTCATGACGCACCTCCTTGAGTTATGGGTTGTGGGTTGAAACTGCACCGCAGAGCTTGCCCTGAGCAAAGCGAAGGGACGCGGAGAACGCAAAGAATGGAACACGGATGACACAGATTACGCGGATATACACAGATAAAATCTTTTTTATGATTGATCCGTGAGAATCCGTGTCATCCGCGTCATCCGCGTTCTATCCTTCCCACTCACTTCACCTCAAAGGTCAACGTAGCGGTGTAGGACAGCTCGTTGCATTGATCCCTGAGATCTTCCGGCGCAGGACGCTTGATCTTCGCCTTGAGCAACCAGGGCCCGTGGTGGAGCATTCGGATCTTCGCCTCACCTTTCCCATCAGCGCTGGTGGCGTACGCAAAGTCCTCTCCGGTAGAAAAACCCGCGTACGTGCCGTACACCGGGCAGTATCTCGCCGGTTTGCCCTTGAACAACACCTGAACCGGCAGGTAATCTCCCACCTTCACCTCGGCTGGATTCATCAGAGGAATGATCTCCAGAGCATGCCCCACGGGTTTGCGAAAAGCCTCGCCGGATTCTTCTACACAAATCAGCGCCTTGGCATATTGCTCGAAGTGAAGGCTCAGGATCACCCCGCTCAGGCCGGTCTTGGGCACGCTCTTGTGGTGGATTTTGCCCTTATCCACGTACATCGTGTAGAATCCCGGCTTCAAGGTGGCCGTGACGAGGTAGCTCCCCTTTTCGGAGAGGTTCAACGCGGTTGCTAAAAAACCTCCCGGACCAGGCTCCAACGCTTTCTTCTCTCCGTTCGGCGTAATCAGGTTGAACGCCTCCAACTTCTCGGCGGACAAAAAATCGGCCACCGGATACCCGTGTCCCCAGCCGAAATACACCACGCTCCTTCCCCACTCCGGGTAGTACTTCGATACGTTGAGCCACATGGTATGGGCATGGACGGAAGAGAACATCCCTAACATCAAAATCCCCATCACACACAAGCCTACGTTTTTTTTGAAGCCCTGCATTTTTGCCTCCTTCCTCGTTGATTCCGCGGATTTGAAAAATGAGCAACAAGCGATGAGAAAAGGAAGATTGGCGGTACCGCCTATTGCTCATTACTCATTGTTCCAACGCCTGTTCCGCGGTCCGAACCACCCACTTTGCCACACGCGGATCGGGGAGCAAGCCATGCTTCGCCGCGCGGATGTCCAGGCCCTCGAACAGCGGCTTGCCGTCCATGCCCTTTTTGTCCTTGTGGCGTGCGATCATCTTCTCCACGCCCATTGAAATGTATAACCCCACACAGAGCACGGTCTCCCGCTCCTCTCCGGCCCGATACAGCGCGGGATAGCCGTTCTCCATAAAGCTCTGTCCGACCTCCACCAAGCCGTAGTCGTAATACGTGATCCCCGTGCGGCCGCAGATCGCGCTCCCGATGTCCCGTCCGATGCGCTTCCAGACCGGCTTCGTCATCCGGCTCCCGTGCGCCAGCAACACCACCGCCTCTTTCTCAGGCTCCTGAGAAAGCGCACGCACCCGATCCACCATGATCTCCGCGAGCACATCGCCCAGCGCCATCGCCTGCGTCACCGTAATGCGAAGCTCCGTATCCACGATCTCCGCGCCTTCCTCCTCGAGGGTCTCGCGGATATCCGGATCGGTGTACAGCCCCAACATCGCCGGAATGTCCAGAATCGAATGCCCGGACGGCGCGATAAACAGCGGCACCGCGATCAGGCGCGTATAGCCCTCCTCCTCAAACGCCCGCACCACCTCCGGAATAGAAGGTTTCGCAAATTCCAGAAACGCTAACTTGCTCCCCGCAATCGCATCACAATCCGCAACCAGAGCCGCCACCTCCTCGCCCACGGCCCGCACCGGCGCATTCCACGCCTCCATCGGCGCCCCGTGCGCGATCACCAACAACCCGACCTTCTCCGATCCCGCCCATGCAGAACTTGCTATCAACAGCACCGATAGAAAAGCCACTCCCATGCGTCGCATCATCTTCGGTTCTCCTCCTGTATAAAACACGGATGACGCGGATTACGCAGATGTACACGGATAAAGCCTTTTTATGGTTGATCCGTGGAAATCCGTGTCATCCGCGTTCTATTTCTTTTTCTCCTTGTTTTACCTCCCCCCCGCTTTCCCCTACTGCATATCGTACTTATACACGAACGTGGGATACCCGGATTTCCCCGCGCTCTGGTACGAGAGAATCTGGAATCCCGCGTACAACCCCTCTGCCGTCGTGGCCAGAAAACTTTTCAGCGGATAGGTGTATGCCTTGGCATCGTGGTCGTACTTATACCAATCCTTCAGCACATAAACGTCCTCCACGCCGCCCGCCCAATCCACGACGGTCAGAGCATCCAGCGCCACGTCCTCCGCTGTGGCGATCCGCACGCCGCTCTCCACGTTGGGAAGAATGCGGCCTATGGCTATGAGCATAGTTCCCATAGGGGCCACCACCGGCCCGAAATAGAGATCCCATCCGTCGGCGGACGGCTCAAAGGACGCCAGCGCACTCGTCGCGAAGCTGTAATACAACCAGTGCGTATCGCCGCCCATCGCCGCCTCGCCGGTAGTCGTCGCACCGTCGGGCAGACTGGCGAACTGAAAGGTGTACTTGCTGTCCGCATACCCCAGCATCTGAAACTTGGTGTACGCGATCCCCGTGCCTTCCTTGAGCGCGAGGATATAAACGTGCTTCCTGGACTCGATTTTCCCCATCTGTGCCATATCGAACCAGTCGTCTATGGCGACGGCTGAGGGATCGGTCCAGGGGGCATCGAGCACAAACGTCTTGCCCGTCGTATCGGCGATGCTCACCGCGTCGAAATCGGTCCGGCCGGTATTTAACGCCTGCCCGCCTCTCCCGAAGTTCAGCGCAATTCCCAGTCCTCCCATCGCCTTGTTCTGGAAAGCCACGTCCCACGAGGAAATGGGGGAGAGCGCTTCGGTGGTCTCTCCGGTGGAAAAATCGAAGAACTGCCCCACTTCCTTGATGGACTGCGTTATCGTGCACTGCTCCGCCTGAGGGCCTTGCGGAGCCGTGGGCGTGCTCTCGTCGTCGCTGCAACCGGCCAAAGTCAGGATGAGGACGGCGCAGGCTGCAAGAAAACCGATCTGAAACTTGTTTCGGAACATAGCACCTTCTCCTTTCTGAGGATTGATGTTCGTAGTGCGGGCCTATGAAGTTTGATTATCAGACCTCCGAGATTTCA
>JAUWMS010000050.1 GCA_030613045.1 Candidatus Latescibacterota bacterium
GCGGGCCGGGGGTTTGCGGTGGTGGCCGATGAGATCCGGAAGTTGGCGGAAGGCACCACCAAGGCCACCAAGGAGATCGCGGATATGATCAAGGCGATCCAGTCCGACACGTCCGGCGCGGTGCAGGGGATGGAAGAAGGCGTGAAGGAGATCGAGGCGGGTCGGAAGTCGGCGGATCAGGCCGGCGATTCGATGCGTCAGATCGTGGAGACCGTGACGCAGGTGACGGATATGATCCGGCAGATCGCCACGGCTTCGGAGGAGCAGTCTTCGGCCGCGGAGCAGATCTCGACCAACGTGGAGGGCATTTCCACGGTGACGGCTGAGACGGCTTCGGGGTCCCAGCAGATGGCCAAGGCTTCGGACGATCTGAGCCGGTTGACCTCGAATTTGCAGGAATTGGTCGCGCGGTTCGATCTCGGAGAGGGAGCAGGGAAAGCGATAGAAATCGCTGCATGATGGCGCACTCGCGCGACCCGAAAGGGAGATAGGCTGAGGGCTTTGACGTGGGCATAAACGCTCATCCACAGCCCTCCGCCTTTGTATTGTGAATCGTACGCGCTTTGCGAGCTAAAAGAGGTCAAACCCGATACTTTCAGGCACTTAAAATCATGAATTGCTCTGAACCTCCACGGGCACACTCTCGGAGTGTTCGCTCGCCCACAGAAAAGGAACTCCCACAGAAGTGAGGGTATTGAGGTGACTTCTGTGGGAGTTTTATTTTGTGGGATTTTCCCGAGTGTGTGAACCTCAGCCACAGAGGCCACAGCGCAACGGAGCCACGACCGAAGAATCAGGCACAAAGGCGCAAAGAGAATCGAGCGGATTTCGAAGCGGCCACAAGGGAAAACTTTGCCCAGGAAACAATATCTTGCAGGTCAGTGGCGCAGAGGGAAGAAAGCGAGAAAGGGAGAGGCCCGTCCCCGGGAAGGAGTAGGCGAGCATTGTGGCGCCGAAAAATTCCTGGTCTTATCGGGCGAAGCGGAAAATTATTACCGCTCCTCTTTTTTCCGCCAGGGGTCGGGGATCGGACAAACCCAAGAGAAAAAAACGCTCCCACAAGCGCTAGACCGCTTCATGCGAGTATTGGGGGAGCGCGCTATGGGGGTATGCAAACGCGCTGGCATACCATTTGCTTTGGGGATAGCGTGACGTAGCGTATCATGGTTTATTTTCTCTTGATATTCTTCCCAACGCAAGGGAGCTTTTGAGAATCGTATGCGCCCCGGCGGAATCTGTTTCCGTTGGGGATGCTTCGAAGAAAGAGGAGGAAGTGATGGCCGGTCAAGCAACAGAGAAGGGCGATTTTTCTGAGGCGATGTGGAATATGTTGAATGAGATGGCGTATTTGGCTTTGTCTTACGCGATCGATGGGCAGAGGAAAATGGCTGAAGCGGTAAGACAGATGGCCCGGCAGTTGCACCGCGACTACAGGGAGTGCCTTGATCTCAGGTGCGGGTAGATCCTCCAAAGGCGCGTAATGCAGAGGGCGACTTGCGCTCTCCACCTCGTGAGTAGATACGAATTCATCTCTGCTCCTCGTGATGGATTACGAAAAGAGTCGTAGGTCATTCAAAAACCAGCGCACGGGTAGATCTCGGAGGTCTCTCGAAAGAGCAAAAATGGAAATTCCTATACGTTGCACTTAGCGCCCTTCGGGCGGGCTTTTGTAAGTCTTCGATAAGCAAAACGTGTTTTCTGTCAGGAATCCAGGAAACCAGGAGAGGGCTACGGCGTTGCTTTTCTCCTGGCTTCATGGCCTCCTGATAGGAAAGGATTCTGAATGGGAACTCAATCAAACCCCAAAATGGAAATTCCTATACGACAAATTTAGGATCTTACGATACTTGCCTTGTTACCCACCTACGAGGAGAGTCGTGAAGTCATCCACCATAGTCTGGTTTAAAAGAGAGGAGATAAATCACATGGCGGAAGAAATTATGGAGCAGGTCGGAACGCAAGAAGGCGCCGATGAGTCGGGAGATTTGCTGCAGTTGGTATCCTTCAAGATCGGCGACGAAGAATTCGGCGTAGATATTCTCAACGTCCGGGAGATCAACCGCATGGTGGAGATCACGCGGGTGCCGAAATCTCCTGAGTTCGTCGAGGGTGTTATCAATCTCAGAGGCAAGGTGATTCCCATCGTAAGTCTGAGAAAGCGGATGGGTATGCCGGAAAAGGAGCAGGATAAGGATACCCGGATCGTGGTGGTGGAGTTGGAGGATCAGTTGATCGGTTTTGTGGTGGACGCAGTGTCGGAAGTGCTTCGGATCTCCAGAAACATCACCGAGCCGCCGCCGGAAACCGCCTCCGGAGTGGATGCGGAATATATCACCGGCATTGCGAAGATGGATGAGCGGCTGCTGATTTTGTTGAATCTGAATCGGCTCTTAGACGTCGGCGAGCGGGAGGCGTTGAAGGAGGCGGCGTGAGGAGGCGGGGATCAGGGATCAGGGGTCAGGGGCCAGGGGCCAGAAGTCAGAAGTCAGAGGCAAAGGATAGCGCATCACGCAATACGCACCAATCACCAATCACCAACCACGAGGAGCAAGCCATGGCATTCACCTATTTCTTCCGGGATATGCAGACGCTGGATTTCATCAAAGAATACGCCATCCCGGAGCTCAGGAACAGGCAACACATCAATATCTGGGACGCGGGGTGCGCGATGGGGCCGGAGCCGTATTCCATCGCCATCATCTTCAGGGAGAGTATGGGGAGATTCCAGTTCAGGAACCTGAAAATTTGTGCCACCGACGTGGACATCAGCGATCAGTTCGGGAAAATCATCCGGGAGGGTGTGTACCCGGATGAGATGGTCAAACGGATTCCGCCTGAATTCCTCAAGAAATACTTTGCTCCGAATGGAGCGCCGGGGATGTTCAAGCTCGCGGATGAGATCATCAATTCCGTGTCTTTCCAGCGGGAGGACCTCCTCGAACTGAAACCCCCGAGAGAGGGATTCGGCCTGATTGTGTGCAAAAATGTGCTCCTCCATTTCAAGGAGGAGGAGCGGGTCAACGTAATCCGGATGTTTCATAAGGCGCTTTCCCCCGGCGGGTTCTTTGTGATGGAGCAGACCCAGAAGCTGCCCAAAGCGGTGACTGGCCTGTTTGAGCCGGTGGTATCCAACGCACAGCTTTTTCGCAAGGGGTAGAATCTTCGTAAAAAGTAAAACGTAAAGCGTAAAGCGTAAAACGTGAGGGGAGTTACCGAACCGTGCGGTTTATCGCACGGCGGCGGCGGGGCAATCCGCAATCCGCAATCCGCAATCATGTGGTCCGTTCCCAATGAAGATCATCAATCTCAAAGAAAACGCCAAGATGTACACCTCCAACGTGTACTTCGTGCTCGGAACCTGGAATGCAATCGAGGATGTCAATACGCTCGTGGACGTGGGCCGGGATCCCTCGGTGATCGAAAAAATAAACAGGGCTTCGACGGGCGTGGGGAAGTCGAGGGTGGATCAGGTGATTCTGACGCACAGTCATTACGATCACGCGAGCCTTTTGCCTGCGATCCGGGAGGCGTTTCATCCGAAGGTGCACGCTTTTTCGCGCTCTTTAGAAGGCGTGGACCATCATTTGAGAGGCTGGGAGACGTTGAGGCTCGGGGACCGGGATTTTGAGGTGATCCACACGCCCGGTCACAGCAGCGATTCGATCTGTCTCTATTGTGCGGAGGAGGGCGTCCTGTTTGCCGGGGACACGCCCGTGATCATCCAATCCACCGACAGCACGCACGAGGAGGGCTTTGTCCGCGCCCTGGAACGGATTTGCCGGATGGACGTAAAGGCGATCTATTTTGGGCACGGCGATCCTCTGCTGGACGGCTGCAACGCGCGGATACGCGCTTCGCTGAAAAATGTCAGGAAAGCGCGGGGTGTGCGTAGTCAGTAATCAGTAACCAGTGAACAGTAATCAGTAATCGGTGATCAGTAAACCGTAAAACGTGAATGGTAGGGTGCGATCCTTGTGATCGCCCTTGTGCAACGTGAATCGTGAACCGCACTACGAAATACGCACCCCGGAATACGCGCCAATGAAAATCGTTTTCCACAAAAATTCTAACAGCGCGGAGTATGCTTCAAACGGCGCGTCCGCGCCGGGCCGAATGGAAGGGATCATGGAAGCGTTGGAGGGGGAAGGGCACTATGAGGTCGTGTCACCGGGTCCGGCGTCATACCAGGATATAGTGCGGGTGCATTCCAAAGCCTATGTTGACGGCATCACCAAAGATGCGGCGTTATTTGAAATGGCTTCGTTGGCTGCCGGCGGCGCGAACCTGGCGTCCGAAATGGCGCTCAAGAATGAGCCTGCGTTTGCATGCGTCCGGCCCCCGGGCCATCATGCCTCGAAGGATTCCGGCTGGGGATATTGTGTGTTCTGCAACATAGGGATCGCCCTCCTGAAATTGAAATCGGAAGGGCGTATTCATAGCGCATTCGTGCTGGATTTCGACGCCCACACGGGAGATGGAAATATAGACGTGCTTTCGGAGTGGAAGGAAGCCATCGTTTTGAATCCCATGGCCGAGAACAGTAAGGACTATCTCAAGACGATAGAGGAGGTCATTTCCGATATTCAGTACGTGGACCTCGTGGCCGTATCGGCTGGATTCGACACGTACAAAAAAGACCTGGGAAAAAAATTGGCGACTTTTGACTTCTATCTCATCGGTCGGCTTCTGAGGCAATTTACGAAAAGAATGGGTCATGCCCGGCGCTTTGCCGCTTTGGAGGGCGGATATTATCTGCCGGATCTGGGGAAAAATGTGCTCGCGTTCTGTCAGGGATTTGAATAACCGGGAGTTGAACTTTGGCGATTAGAACCACTGATCTCACTGATAGGTACTGATAACACTGATCCCATCCCCGCTTCCTCCGGTGGGGGTGGGATCAGTGTTATCAGGGGGTTCATCAGTGTCATCGGTGATTCCGGAGGTTGAGCCAAGTGAAAAACCCGGAGGAATAATCGGAGAGCGCACATGCCGGAAAAACTAACGTTCAACCTGATCCCCCGAGACGAGCGATCTGAGTTTGATTGGATGAATATCGAGTGCGAGGCTGTTCGTGTGGGCAAGGTCAGAGGTCTTATTGACGGAAACAGCCTGACGATCCATTCCATAAATATTTTCCCGGAGTTCGAAGGGCGCGGGTACGGCAGAAAGACGATCGGGATGTTCAAAGGCTCCTTTGGTACGATCGTGGCGGACCGGGTGCGGCACACCGCCATTGGATTCTGGGAGAGGATGGGTTTTGAGAATAACCACGACGGAAACTATGTCTGGAAAAGCGGGTAACAAGGGGTGCCAAAACGTGAAACGTAAAGCGTAAAACGTAAGTAATTTTCGAAATACTCTTGGAAGTTTCTCGGAGCAAACCTAACCCCCCGGCCCCCTTGCCTGCGAGGGAAGGGGGAGCTATACGAGGGAAGGAGGAGCTATTTTTTTTATCTTCGGAGGCAAAGCTCCCCTCCCCGTTTCGGGGAGGGGTCGGGGGAGAGGTCTTGGAAAAATGCACAAAAGCTTCGTGAAAATTACATAAAACGAGACGCGCCCCAATCACCACGAATTTTTGGCTTAAGTTCGGATGGAGCGATGCCGAAATGTTTAGTGAACCCTTTTTTAGAAGGAGACAAAGAAAATGTCCAAAGGCATTCTTATGCCATTATGGATCCTGCTCCTTTTGATCCCTTGTACAAAAAGCAGCGCTCAGGATTTCAGCGCCCTGTTTAAGGAGATGGATCGAGTGGAGCAAGAGCTGAAACAGCAGATCGTTGAGGAAAAAAGCCAAAGGGAATTTCAGATCGAATCTTTGAGAGCGGAGATGGCGCATCTCAAAGAGGCTGGTAGCGGCGACTCTGTAAATTCCACTGTAATCTCAAAGGAGGTGATGGAGCGGCTTTCCGCTTTGGAACAATGTGTCGCCGTGCTGGACGCGAAGTTCACCACGGAGAGCGAGTACCTGGAGCGTACACTGCCCGCTTCTTCCGGGAACGCGGAGTTTGAGGCGCTCGGGGATCATCTGCGGAATCTCATCCATGAATTGAAAAAGACCATCGGGGAAGCCGCCGCGAAAAAGGCGCCGGCCTCCTCTAAATCCGTGGGGGTGAAACACGGCTCCCTGAATCTAAGAGGGTATATTCAGGGATGGTACGACCACAGTTTCGCCGACGAGGGGAAGTCCACGTTCCGGCTCAAGAGAGCGCGGGCAAGCCTGAAAGGGAAGCTGAACGAGGTCACTACGTTCAAGTTCATGGTGGGCTTTGCCAGTTTGGGGCTGTTGGACGCCTGCGTGGACTTGAGGCCGCTTCCCAACACGAGCTTCCGCATCGGACAATTCAAGCCGCCCTTTTCCACCGATTGGCTGACCTCGAGTTCCAAATTGACGTTTGTAGATCGCTCGATGATCGCCAATAAGACCCGGGTGGAGAAAGGCCGGGATGTGGGGTTGCAGGCGTGTTATCGGATCAAAACGCCGGTGCCTATGGATCTGACGGCCGGGGTGTTCAATGGCGCGGGCATGACGGTGGAGGATCAGAACCGGGACAAGAATTTCGTGTTTCGGGGGGTAGTCCGTCCCCGAAAGGGATTGGAATTGACCGGGAATTATTACACCGGCAAGACCAACGACGCCGACGCTCCGGAGGATCTGTCCAAATGGGGGGGCAGCGCACGTTTCGCTTTTTCCGATGGAACCGTCGGGGGCGAGTATATCGGCCAGAACAAGAGAGACCTCGAAACCAGCGGCTATTTTGCGGTTGGGGCGTATTCGTTCCAAACCCAAAACAGGCTCTTCAAGGAAGTGGAGCCGGCAGTGCGGTACGAGCATTACGATCCCAACACCGATGCCCCGGACGATGCCCTGAGCCGGATCACGTTGGGAGTCAATATTTACTTAGATGGGCATTACACCAAATTGCAGGTGAACTATCTGATCAACGGAGAAGAAGCGGACAGCGTGGACGATAATGAGGCGTTTGCCGAAGTTCAAATTGCATTCTGAGGATGGAGATTTCCAAAGTCTCGAAGACTCTGGAAATCTTTCCTCTCTATGTGAATTCTCGTTTCCACGCTCCCGCGTGGGAACTGCCGGTTTGACGCGCTGCGTCGCCAGCGAAAGGTCAAGGCGAAGCGTGCAGAGCACATCTGAGAAAGGAGGCGATGGATCGGGAAAAGTAGTGGTGGTGAGGACCGGGAAGCCCGAAGCAGCCTGAAGGCTGGATTCCGAATGACCGGAATTTACCCTTCAGGGTTTCAGATTGAAGGCTGGATTCCGATTGGGTGGAATTTACCCTTCAGGGTTTCAAATTGGTCGAGGCTCTTTTTATCGGACTGTGTCGACTTGGTCGACACTCCTTTTATCGAACTGTGTCGACTTGGTGAAGCAGCGCTTCGGGGAGGCGTTCCCGCGCAGAAATGTGGGAACGGGAGATTAGACAATCGTCCGCGGGTTGGCAACCTGCGGGAAAATTCGGAAACAGAAAGGGAGAGAAAAATGAAGATCAACATCGGACCCAAGCTGATCGGTGGGTTTCTGATCGTAGCCGCGTTGGTGGCTTTCGCGGCGTTTATGGGCATCTCGAAGGTCGGGTCGGTAAGCGAGCAGACCGACATCATCGCCCTGAACAGGCTGCCTCAGACCCAGGCTGCGATGCGACTGCAGATCCTCCAGAAGGCCTGTCGCGTCAATCTGCTGGAGCTTTCTCTGGTAAGGACCAACATGGAGCAGTGGAGCCAGTACAAAGAAAGATACGAAGCCAGGGCGGAGGAGTTTGATGCATGGGCTCAAGCGCTTCTCAACGGCAATGAAGAGTTCGGACTCCAAGCCTGCAGGAAAGGCGGCCGGATCGAGGTATTGACCAAGGAGGCGCAGACGGGATTTGCCGGCTTCGTGGGGGTGGCGGAGGAGTTGATCGGCCACAAAAGACAGCTCCTGGAGTTGGTCAACGCAGGTAGAATGGATGCTGCGGAGGCTATGACGGACGAGGAGCTGAGGGTGCTCGTCAGAGAGGAGTTGAGGGATGCGAGCAGACTGGTCGAGGAGCCGATTGAAGCCATAGACGTCCGTGCAGAGGAGCAGATGGATGTAGCCGTGAAAACCGCGCATGCCACGAAGAGTTCGGCGAACACCACGTTGCTTTTGACCTTGGTTGTCGCCGTCGGTTTGGCCGTCGGGATCGGCGTCTTTATCGCTCGGAGTATCACGGGGCCGGTCACGCAGCTTCGGGATGCGTCTCTGCAGATGGCGCAGGGGAACACCGACGTGCAGTTGACGGTCACATCGCAGGATGAACTGGGTGAGCTCGCCCGCGCCTTTGAGGAAATGGGCGAGAATATCCGCGGCATAGTGACGGAGATGGGCACGCTGGCTGAAGCGACCGTGGAGGGGAAGCTGGACGTCCGCGGCGATGCCGCCAAATTCGGCGGGGACTTTGCCGGGATCGTGCAGGGCGTGAACAACACGCTCGATGCGGTGATTGCTCCGTTGAATGTCATGGCCGAGTACGTGGATCGGGTCTCGAAGGGAGACATCCCGGAGAAGATCACGGACGAGTAGAAGGGTGACTTCAACGAGGTGAAGAACAACCTCAACGTTCTCATCGACGCGGTGAATGGTTTGGTGGCTGAGATGGGTGCATTGGCCGAGGCGGGCGTGGAAGGGAAGTTGGACGTCCGCGGCGATGCCTCCAAGTTCGGCGGGGACTTTTCCGGAATCGTGCAGGGCGTCAACAACACGCTCGATGCGGTGATTGCTCCGTTGAATGTCATGGCCGAATACGTGGATCGGGTCTCGAAGGGAGACATCCCGGAGAAAATCACGGACGAGTAAAAGGGGGACTTCAACGAGGTCAAGAACAACCTCAACGTCCTCATCGACGCAGTGAACGGCCTCGTGGCTGAGATGGGTATGATGGCCGAGGCGGGTGTGGAAGGGAAGTTGGACGTCCGCGGGGATGCCACTCAGTTCGGCGGCGACTTCGGACAGATCGTGCAGGGGGTAAATAGCGTTCTCGATGCGGTGATTGGACCGTTGAACGTGGCCGCGGAGTATATTGACCGGATCTCGAAGGGAGACATTCCCGAGAGCATCACGGATGAGTATAAGGGTGACTTCAACGAGATCAAGAACAACCTGAACGTGCTTATTGAAGCGGTGAGTGGTCTGGTTTCCGAGGTGGGTACGCTTGCCGAAGCCGGGGTGGAAGGCAGACTCGACACCCGGGGCGATGCGGCCCAGTTCGGCGGCGACTTCGGACAGCTTGTGCAGGGGGTGAACGATACCCTCGATGCGGTGATTGAACCCGTCAACGAGGCAAGGACTGTGTTGGAGCGTCTTGCCGAGGGCGATTTCACCACAGAGGTCACCGGCGACTACAAGGGCGACCATGCGTCGCTCAAGAACAGTGTCAACGGGATGATCACGAACCTGCGGGACGTGATCGGTTCGGTGGGCGAAGCTTCTTCATCGGTTGCGTCCGCATCCACCGAGATTTCGTCTTCCGCCGAGGAGATGGCGGCCGGATCCGAGGAGCAGTCCTCTCAGGCGGCTGAAGTAGCCACGTCCGTGGAGGAGATGACGGCCACGATTATGGAATCGTCCAAGAACGCCACGGAAGCCTCCGACGCGGCCAAACAGGCGGCGGAACTGGCACAGAGCGGCGGAGAGGTGGTCGGTCAGACGATCCAGGGGATGAATCGGATCGCGGAGGTCGTGGGGAAGTCCGCGGAGACGGTGCAGGCGTTGGGCCGGAGTTCGGATGAGATCGGCGAGATCATCGAGACGATTGACCAGATCGCGGATCAGACGAACCTGCTGGCGCTCAATGCGGCGATCGAGGCCGCGCGCGCCGGGGAAGCGGGCCGGGGGTTTGCGGTGGTGGCCGATGAGATCCGGAAGTTGGCGGAAGGCACCACCAAGGCCACCAAGGAGATCGCGGATATGATCAAGGCGATCCAGTCCGACACGTCCGGCGCCGTGCAGGGGATGGAGGAAGGCG
>JAUWMS010000436.1 GCA_030613045.1 Candidatus Latescibacterota bacterium
ACGTCCTCGATCACCTTCACGCCTTTCCGTTCGGCGATCTCCATGATCGGATCCATGTCGCACGGATACCCGCAATAGTGCACCGCCACAATCGCCTTGGTCCGGTCGGTGATCCGGTGCTCGATGTCCCCGGGATCAATGGTGATCGTGTTCGGATCCACCTCCGCAAAAACAATCGTTGCCCCCAAGGTGAACGCGGGCAGCGCCGAAGCCCAGTACGTCAGACTCGGACAGATGATCTCGTCTCCCACGCCCACGTGACAGCCGAACATCGCCGTATGCAGCGCAGCCGTCCCCGAACTATGCCCCAGTGCGTACTTCATCCCATGCCATTCGGCAAAGTCCTTCTCGAATTCCTTGGTGACATCCGTGCCGGACATACTCCCGGCCCGAAGAACCTCCAGCGCCGCATCCTCGGCCTCCTGGGTGATGATCGGCCACGCAAAGATGTCGCCCGGATCGGTCTGGACCGCTTTTGGTCCGCCGTTGATGGCCAACTTGCTTGGTGCTCCCATGATCTGGTTCTCCATTCTTTTTGGTGATTGGTGATTGGTGATTAGTGATTGCCGGTCGTGCACTCCGCGTGGCTCCGTGCACGGTTCGGATGGTCTAGAAAGTTCCCCTGCCGAACCGTGCGACGGAACGAAGAGGAGTGCACGGCACATAGAATTCACGGCAAAGGCATTACCCCACCCAGCCAATCGCCACTACCGTGACCTTCACGTCCTCTATCACCTCTTCCCCGGACAGCTTCGCCAATACCTCCTCGTCCTTCACCGGCACGAATAAGGCTACGCTAACTTCGGAAATATTCATCTGAACCGCATAGCGGGCGGCCTGGCTCCTGGCCTCCTTCACTTGCGCCGCCTCCACAAAGCTTTTGACCTCGATAAGCCCCCGCTTCTCTCCGCATTTCAAGTGCAAATCCACCTTCCCGTTGCCTGTGGGGAACTCAGGACTGATGACACAGCGTCTGCCCACGGCATTCTGAAGCCAATGATACAGATGGAAATGCCCCACCGCTTCCGTGAAATGCTCATCCGCGCGCCGGGCCTGCTCCTTCCACGGATCGATCCCTTTGGTTTTGAGCCGGCCCAGGTAATCCTTATAGCGCCCAAGCAGAGCAGGCACATCCAGCGTGGCCCCTTCAAAAACATCCGTAAGTTCGTCCAACGGATCCAGGGGAAGGATGGGCACGCGGTCTCCAACCAGATCGTAAGTCAGGGCATTGTAGATGTTCCGCTGGACAAAAGGACTCGAAAAGCGGCACACCTCGCGCTCCGTTCCAGACGAATCCACGATGCGTTCAGAAGCAATAATCCCATTCAGATATAGATAATTACACCAGTCGGCACGAATAACGAAGGGAAGATCGCTTTGTGCGAACAACTCCAGTACATAGGAACGATATTGTCCTTGAGCTTTCTTAATGAGATTCAGAAGCGTGTTGTTCCATTCGCTGAAGCAAGCCCGCCGATACACGTTCTTCCAGATATCCAGATCAATAATCTGCTTTTTTTCCGGATTATACGTCTCGGTCAACAACTCCCCGAACCAGCACACCAGGCCCGGCTGACCTCTCGTGGACTCATACACCTTCGCCACTACCTTCGGCTCGATGTCCTGACCGGATTCCGTCTGATACTGACCGAACAGGTCTTGCACTTCCTCCTTCGTAAAATTCGGAATGTGCAGGGAGCGCTGAATGTTGAAGGGAGAGCCTCGGTCGCTCCCTACGCCCAAAACGGCGCGCACTCCGATCAAACTCAATCCGTGGAGCAGATAGCTCTCCTGCTTCAGATAGATGTCCCGAAATAACGTCACCAGCCGGTCAATCACCCCGGAAGGCAGGCTGTCGAACTCATCAATAAACAGGATCACAGGACGGTCGAACATGCCCTCATCCCGGTCAAAAAGCCCCTTAAAGGATTCCCAATCCGAAGGCGCTTCGATCTTTTGATGGAAGGTCTCCCACATAAGCAGCGGAATTTTACTTAGAAAGGCTTCGTCCGGATCGTCGTCTTTGAGCACAACGCCCTGCACGGACATCGTCCCAATCCTAAACCGATCCCCATACCGCTCTTCGATCTCCTTTTTGACTTGCCGCATCAGCCACGTCTTCCCCGTCTGACGCGGTGCCCAGATCGTGAAGTAATGACCGCCCTTCCCGGGTCTGCCGATCAGTTGTTCGGCGCAGCGCACAATAAGGTCCTGACGTTCTACGCAAAAATGCTCCTCACAATCCACCGGGCCATACGAGTGAAATCGTCGCATGTTTTCCTCCTATTCCTTTTCCACCACAGAACGCACAGCGCGGCAAAACCGCAAAAAAAACCAAAAGCAATAGGACACGGATTGCACGGATTTACACGGATCAAACAAAGGTAGCTTGTCCGGGAATCCGAACAATCCAACCCATCCTCGTTCAACAAAAACCTTGTCAAAAAAACAAGATCTTGCAGGTTAGTAGTACAGAGGGAAAGGTGAACCCTCCCCGCTTCCGTCTTTTACGTTTTACGTTTTACGTGGTGCGCGTTGCGGGGCCACCACTCACCACTCACCAATCCCTACTTCCCAAAAGCCTCCGAAGTCAGCTTCAGCGCACAGAACTCGCCGCACATGGAACAGCCCTCTTCGGTTGGATCGGGCGAGCGTTCCCGGTAGATAGACGTCGCCTTGACCGGGTCTATAGCCAGCTTGAGTTGCGTTTCCCAGTCTAAATGTTTGCGGGCTTCGGACATGGAATTGTCCCATTCCTGTGCGCCCGGGATGCCCTTTGCAATGTCCGCTGCGTGCGCCGCTATGCGCGTTACGATCACGCCCTCGTACACGTGTTCCGGAGTCGGCAAGCCGAGGTGTTCCGCAGGGGTCACGTAGCAGAGATAATCGGCTCCGGCCCACGCAGCCAACGCTCCGCCGATCGCGCCCGCCACGTGATCGTATCCGGCGGCCACGTCGGTGACGATGGGACCCAGTACGTAAAAAGGGGCCTCGTCGCACAGGGCTTTCTGGATGTGCACATTCGCCTGCACCTGATGAAGCGGAACGTGCCCCGGTCCTTCCACCATCACCTGCACGCCCGCCTCTCTGGCCCGCTGAACCAGTTCGCCCAACCCCACAAGCTCTGAAACCTGAGCCCGCTCCGTGGCGTCGTTGAGGCATCCGGGCCGCAAGCCGTCGCCGAGGCTCAGGGTCATATCGCTCCGGAGGGCAATCTCAAGCAGCCGGTCGTACTGCTCGTACAGCGGATTTTCGCTCTCGTTGGCCAGCATCCAGGCCGCGATAAACGCCCCTCCCCGGCTCACGATATCCATCAGGCGTCCCTGCTTTTTCAATTGCTCGACCGCTCCCCAAGTCACG